>NZ_QWGI01000001.1:0-102914 GCF_003435125.1 Clostridium sp. AM25-23AC
TTATTAGCCACTACTGTTACAACGTTAGTATAGCACTTCAACCGTATAAATGATATAGGCACGGTTTTCCTCATCCAGCCAGCCATTCTTCATAGACAGGGACATCCTGTCCAACATCAGGCCGTACAGGAGCTTAGCATCGCTGCTAAGCCCCTTAAAGCGTTCATCCTTAATCAACAGGCGCGGAACACGATAAAATGCAAATTGTTCGGCCTCGATCCCATAATAGTAGTCAAAGTTTATTTTGCCTTTCATCTGTCTCCGCCCCCTTTACTGCCTGTTTTTCCATTCCTCCAGCAGTTCATAAATAACTGTTTCAATCTGCTCATTGGAATAATCTTCCGGAAAAAACTGGCCAATTTTATCTGCCTTAATGGTCACTTTCCGGCTTTTTGGCTTTTCTTCTGATAAAATCAACCGCACCATTGCCATTGTCAGTTCCTGGCTTTTTCCGTACTCCTTTAGTTTCGCTGACTGTGCGGTAGTCATTACCACCCCAGTCTCCCGTAGGACTTCCAGAACCCAGCCCTGGTATTTCTTGTTCAAGAATGAAATATCGACTCCTTGCACCATACCGATCTTTTTACGATCCACCAGTTCCAAAAGTCCATCATTCAATCGTGCAAGCCATATGAAACGCTGAACCGTCTTTCCGCTTTCACCAGCCTTTTTTCCGACTTCATCCAGGCTGTTTCCAACGCCCTTTTTTCCCGGATGTTTCATTGCCTCATATTTCATGGCATATGCCCTGGCTTTTTCACTTGGTAAAATATCTTCTCGCTGAATATTGGTATCCACCATAATAATGGTTGCTTCGTCATCATTATAATTTCGGACGAATACCGGCATTTCTGCAATCCCAGCCAGTTCACAGCCTCGTTTTCTCCGATGACCGGCAATAATCTCGTATCCACCATCCTGACGTGGCCGCACAATTCCAGGTGTCAGAACACCGTAATTTTTTATGCTCGCCACCGTTTCCTGCATTTTTTCATCATCCAGAACTTTCAATGGATGATCCTTAAATTCATAAAGATCTGTCAACGGTACATATAACAGCTGTCCGGCTACCTGATTGGCAACGGTATCCATTCCCAAAAGATCTTCATAGGAAGTCAGCTGAATCTCTTTATTTCTCTTTCGCATGGTTCAGTACCTCCTGTGCAAGTTTCTGATAGCTTTCTGCCCCTTTTCCATTCTTCTCATAGGTAAAGATACTGACACCTTCTGAAGCTGCCTCTGAAATTGGTTCTAACCGGGGAATGGAATCATTAAATATCCGCAGTTCATTTCCATAAGCTGCCTTGATTGCTTTTTTATTTCGTTTGGAATTGTTATATCGACTCACATCCATCGTGTACAAAATGCCCTCTATTTCCATTTTAGGGTTAAATCGTGCCTTCGTTGCCTTATAGACCTTCAAAAGCTCTGTAAGGCCGTCAGAGGCATAATATTGGGGTTGTGTTGGTATCAGTACACTATCTGCCGCCGTCATTTCGTTAATCGTCAGCATTCCGAGAGATGGCATACCATCAATGATAATATAATCATAATCTGCTTTCAGCAAATCCAGGTATTCTTTAAGGACCTGTTCCCGGTCTTCCACCGTAATCAAAGACAAGTCCATTCCAGTCAGCAATTTATTGGATGGAATAATATCTATGCCCTCTTTATGATGTAATATTGCTTCCCGTGGATCAAACTCAATTCCCATGACAATATTTTCCATCATATTTTTCAGAGTCACTCTGAGATTTTTGGGAAATCCCAAGCCAAGAGTTAAATGTCCCTGGGGATCACCATCCACCAATAAAACTCTCTGTCCCAGTCTTGCCAGTCCAACTCCCAGATTGATGCTTGTGGTGGTCTTTCCAACACCACCCTTCTGATTTGCAATTACGATTACTTTACACATGATCAAATTCTCCTGTTCTTCTACTGTTTTTCTTTTACATTGCTCTTTTTAATTTCAGCATAGGCCCGGTAATACTGCCTGGTTCCTTTGTTGCTATAAAGCTCCGATAACTCCATTACCTCAATTTTCGGATGACGCATGATAATTTTCTGGAACCATGCGATGTCATTCTTTGTTCCCATTACCCTTATCTTTAACATTTATCCATTCCTCCGCAGGGTCTCAAAGTCCCCTATTTTCTGCTGTGTACTCCGGATAGCGGATCTGGATTGCCTGCCAGAAATATGGTGCGTAAGAACAACAAAACAACTCTTCCACGTTATACTGGCTACATTCCTGCAGCTGGTCTTCTGTGTCCTGATAATCGTCTACGCTGGGCGCACCATCGCAGTATAGATTAAAAGCCATTCGGATTGCCTTAACGCTTCCACTGGTCTGCCAGCCTTCCCGCAGGCATTCTGTTTTCACATATCCGGTTTTAAAATCATAAATCTGATCAATATGCTCTCTCGTATCCCGGTTCACTCCAAGGCAATATACCAATGCCTTGTGATACACATCCTGATACCGTACCTCTTTTAATTTTTCGTAGTAGAATTTTTCATGTGCATTGTTCATAAAGTTCATCTCTCTGTTTTCTGCTCCTAACGCTGTACCTTTCATCATCAATAACCTCCTTCGTGTATTGAAAAAGGCATCCCCTATGGAATGCCCTATAAAAAATAGGGACACTCATTTCTAAGTATCCCTACCATTTACCAGTTAATCTGATAACACTGTTCACTTTTATTTATTCAAAATTATTGTGTCTCACGTGTCGAGATTCAACGCTACAACCACACGAATTCGGTCCATAAGCACTTTTTCTTTATGATTTTCGCCCACAGTATTAAAAGTAAAAAACCTCACAAAGTAAGTAAATTCAAGGATTTCTACATATTTTTTCTGTGTAGCGCAATTACAGTCTCAACTTGTGTATCGTTGTCCAAACTTATTTCCATATCTTCCTCTATGATCGGGAGCTTGAATTTGATGGATTTCAGCCATTGTCCGTTCGGCTTCCGTTCCTCAAAGATATGGATTTCGGAGATCAGCGACTCCATAAGCTGTCGGCGTTCCTGTTCATCCATCACGGCGTACAGCTTATCAAAGTAAATCAAAACTTTGTAGATATTATCGGCAGTCAGCTTTTCAGCTTCGATTGCCATTTTCTTTGCTCTGGCTTCAATCAGCAGAGACTCCGTATCCTCGATTTTATCATACATCTTGTAAAGACGATCATCAAGGTCTGCCTTGCGTTTGATGTAATGTTTATCATCGGGGTCAAGTGTATCAATTTCCTCTATCAATCGGGACTTGATGGAATAGCTCTGGCGAAGCTGTTTTTCGTAGTTTGCAATCTCCTGTTCGATAGCGGAAGTATCCACTTTCATGCTGATTTTCTGCTGCATCAAAGCGGCAAACTTCGGATTGCTGACCAACTTGGTAATCACCTCTGCGACAGCGGTTTCCAAGAGTTCTTCGTGGATTTGCTTCTTATAGTCGCACTTGTGACCACGGGTCATGGTGCGGTGTTTGCAGCCGTAGTAGTAGAAATCCTTGTACTTCGTGCCGTCTGCCTTGTGCTTGACACTCTTATTGCCGTACATACCGGCTCCGCAGATCGGGCATTTGAGCAAGCCTGTCAGCAGATGCACCTTGTTATCCTTACCATGGTTGACCTTCTCGTATTTCTTTGCCTGGGCAACCAATTTCACCTGTGCATCGTGCCAGAGTTCTTCGGAAACAAGTGCTTCGTGCAGACCATCGACCAACAGATAGTTGTCCTGTTCAATAAGACGGTAATCGTTTCTTGTGCCATGCACCTTTTCCGTCCTGCGTCTGCCATAGGCGATCTTGCCGCAGTAAACAGGATTTTTCAGTATCCTGCGGATAAGCGCCGCATCAAACAGAGGATTCTTGCCGTTCTGTCTTTGGATTTTTCCAATGCCATGATTGGCGAGGTATCGGGCAAGACCGTTTGCGCCCATGTCGGTATGCACGTACTTGTCAAAGATGATGCGGATTGCTTCTGCTTCTTCCTCATTCACATACAGCTTGCCTTTTTCAAGCGTATATCCATAAGGAGCAAAGCCGCCGTTCCATTTGCCCTCACGGGCTTTCTGGATTCTGCCCTCCATCGTCTGAACACGGATATTCTCACGCTCGATCTCGGCAACCGCTGACAGAACGGAGATCATCAGTTTTCCTGCATCCTTGGAGGAATCAATACCATCCTCAACACAGATCAGATTGACACCGAAATCCTGCATAACCTGCAAGGTGGACAGCACATCTGCCGCATTTCTGCCGAAACGGGAGAGCTTGAACACCAGCACATAGGAAACACCGTCCTTGCCGGATTTGATGTCCTCCATCATGCGGTTAAACTCTAATCTGCCCTCGATGGACTTACCGGATTTACCGGCATCCTCATACTCACCGACAATCTTATAGTCATTGTACTCGGCAAATGCTTTCATTCTGGCTTTCTGAGCATCCAGAGAGTATCCATCCACCTGTATCGTGGTGGATACTCTCGTGTAAATATATACTTTTATCTTGTCTTTTTTCATATCGTTATCCTCATTCGTGCCGCCGTATGCAGCACCGTTATGTAACCCCTACTCCGAAATCACTCTCAGAGTAGGTTTGGACACTTATCACACGTATATTATATCATGCAATGTCCGTTTTTTCAATAGATTCCTCAAAAAGTTTGGAATTGTTTACAATTTCTTTTTTCTCGCTGTCCAAACAAATCGGCGGCTCCGGAAGATTTTCAATATCCAGAACCGCCGCATATTTCTCTATTAAGTTGGCAAGTAAATCGGCAAAGCCGCTCCATTCATCCTTTTTTCTGTTATCTATAATGGCGTACCTCCTGCGTTTTGCTGTCACGATGTGTATATGCTCGAATGATCTCCGGCGGGATGCGGTCAAGAATGCCCTTGATGCGCTCATAATCGCTATGCAGCCGCATTTCCTGCAACTTCTTGACGGTGCTTTCTTTCTCGCTCTTTTCCAGAGCGGCGGTCAGCTCGTCATTTTTCTTTTCCAACGCTTTCTGTTTGCCGTCCGCTGTTTTGAAGAACTTTTTGTATTTCTTCATCTGCGTTTCCATAGCGGCAACATCGGGGATATACTTTTCAAGAAACGCCGCAATCTGTGCCGAACGCTCCTTGTAGTTCGTGAACTTCATATCGGAGAGCAGTTCTGCCAGCTTGTCATGCTGCTTGTTCAGACGTGCCATCTGTTTGAATACCCTTGTGGGGATGTGGTCACGCCCGGTCTCGCTGGCACTTTCGCCACGTTCCAGATCGGGATATTTCTTTACCATGTGTTCCCAATACTTGTCCTGCCACTGTGTCAGCTTCTTTTTGTTCCCTAAAATCTCCTTGGCACACAACCTTTTATCCTCCGTCAGAGGTACAAAGCAAAGGTGCATATGGGGCGATTTCTCGTCCAGATGCACCACAGCGGATATGATCGTTTCGGGAGCTTGATTCTGCTTGATGAACTCCAACGCTTCATTGAAGAACTCACGGATTTCAGCTCGTTTCTTTCCCTTGAAAAACTCCGGCGTAGCGGTTATGAGAGCTTCCACCACACGAACGCTGTCCGAGCGTGTGCGGCATCCGGCTTCTGCAATCTGACACTCGGATTCAGCTCTGTACTTCCTTTCGGGCTTGATAAGATGGAAATTCAAGTGTGTACGGGACGGGTCAATGTCTGGATTGCTTGCGTATTTCTCCTTGGTGCGCTCGTTATGAGCTTCAATGCCGCTGATCTCCGGTCCCTTGTATTTCGCAAATCTTAAAATAGCGTACTGTGCATTTGCCATTATTTGCCCCTCCTTTTCTGCCATACGATGTCGTAGCCCAGCACATCGGCAAGCTCCACGACTTCCTTGTATCGGATACTTTCTCTCTGTAGTTTTGCGGACAGATTGGAAACGCTGTCGCTCCATCCGTACTCGTCCGAGAGCAGGTCAACAACTTCCTGCATAGTCATTCCGGTACGGATGATCTGTGCCTTTATTTCGTTGCGTACATTCATATTGATAAAATCCTCCATAAATTTTGTTTGTAATGCGGCGAAAACGGTACGCCCTACGGCATACCCATTTCACCGATTAGTGAAAATCTGCAATCTCTGAAATCCGTTCAGAATTTTGCTTGTGATGTCCTGCCCATATATGACCATATCCCACTTTACTGTTCCGTGTGATTTGCTCTGGAACAGAGAAAATACCTATTGTTCCGTAAGCGGGATACATTGTTCAGAGAAGCACGATTTCGTGAAATGGTTTTGTTCTGCGGTCAAAATCTTTCCTGTTTTCATTACCATTGATTTTCAATGCCCAAAAACAGGGCATCCGCCAACAGCATTGAAAAATAATAGTGAAACGGACTGAAAAGTACGTGTACCAAGTGTACTTGCTGTACCGTGGTACACTTGGTACGGATGGTACACGTATTTTCGGGTCAATATCATTTTTACAGAAATGGTCTTTGCAGAAGCTCGATGCCGACAAATCCTCTGGCATACCTCCCGCCGCCGATATTGACCTTATTGGTGTACTCGATGTTGTACCGACTCTCATTCTGTTTGAGAAACGAGCAGAAACTCTTTTGGGAAAGGCTGCTCAAAGCGTTATCATCACACCACAGCTTGTAAACGGCGTACAGGTCTTTGGAGCTGACCTCATAATCTGCCTTGAAGCGGATATACCCCTCGGAGCTTAAAAACTCGATGATGTTGTTTCCGTCCGATACGGCAGCGTCCATGTTGTCCTGTGCCGACTGGCTGACCGTAAACTTGTAATCGTTGTCGATCAAACGGTGCAAGCCCTCCAACGCCCACAGGAAGATGCCCTCCGCTTCGGCGCACATCTTTTCAGCGATATAGGGATCGTCCTTTCTGTTCGGGTCTTTCTCCTTGGTGGAGAGGATGATCTGTCTGCGGAAAAAACCAACGCTGCGGTCATAGAGAGATTGCAGGACACCGTTACCCAAGCCGATGAAGCGTACATACAAATCACCTTGATAGCTCTGCTGTCCCTTTTTCTCCAAATCCATCGGCAGCTCCGCTGTGATAATCGCCTTGATGTTGTTGGTCTGGGGGAGAGCTTCCAGTTTCATATCATCGTCCAGCATCACAAGTTCATGTTCCAAATCTGCACGAGCAAAGGGACTTGTCTCCACCTTTGCGATACTGCCTGTGTTCATGTTGCTGCCAAGCAGCGCACGAAGGACGATACCGATGCGGCTTTTCCCCTCGCCGCCCTTACCGATCAGCAGGAGCATCTTCTGTCCCTTGGTGGAGGGGATAAAGCAATATCCCATAAACTCCTGCAAGGTCAGAATGTCCTCCGGCTCTAAAAGTTGGGATAAAAAATGCAGCCATGTCACAGGCTGCGGAGCATCGGGATTATAGGCAACGGGCAGACGGTTGCGGCAGAAATCCTTTTCGGGACTGAATGTGCCGTTCAGATAGTACGTGCCGTTCGCCACATGGATACGGTCTTGGTACAGAGATAGCTTTGCGGTGCAGCACTCCATACGCATGACATCCAGCAGATTGGTGACTTTCTTTGCAACGCCGCTGGTCACATAATACTTGATGCGGTCATAGATGACCTTTTTCAAGCGGTTTTCATCGTGTACTCTGCCATTGACCGTGAAAAAAGCATCGTTCACCGTGACCATCGGATAATCACGGAGAAATTCTTCACAGAATACAGTTTCATTGATTTTCTTTCCGTCAAACCACGCCGGACACTCAAAGGGCGAGGTCTGCATCATTTCTTCGCTCATGGCGCATATCCTCCTTTTTCTTTCTTGTGGTGTAGTCCTGTAGGAACGTGATCTTGCCATTTTTCATCAGCTCGTCCACCACGGCAACACGTTCTTCCAGATCACCTACGGTCAAAATATCTGCCAGATATTCGATATAATCAATCATCTGGCAGGCTTCCACAAAGCGATCATCCAGAGCATCATCCGGCGTTTTCGGTGCATACCACACTTTCCAATCTTCCAGCAGATGCAAATAATCCGTCAGCACTCGGAAGCACAGCATTTCGTCCTCCCGGAACTGACGGATATAGGGATGCTTTAACTTGTGGGGAACTGCCACAGGCTGTCCCGGCTCGGTGCTGATACCGAAGTCCGCAGCCAGTCTTTGCGCCGCTTCGTAGCTGCTCAGATCAAAGAGCCTTGCCACGAAGTCGATCACATCCCCCTTGGCTCCGCAGCCGAAGCATAAGAAATATTCCTCGTTCAGCTTCAAGCTCGGATGCCTGTCATTGTGGAACGGGCAGCAAGCCATGCCGTTGCGGCTCACTTTCAGCCCGTAGTGTTCGGCGGATTGCTTTACGCTGATTGCCGCCTTGATGCTTTCATAAATGTTCATCGCATTCCTCCATAAATTTTTCTCGACGCTTTTGTTCGTCTGCTTGAATATACGGAGAAAATGTCTATAGACCGAAAAATCACGCACAAATGCAGGAAAACAAAAAAGCCGCCCTGCAATTTTGCAAAAATGCAAAACGCAGGACGGCGATTGTTCACAGTTATGATATTGATTTTATTCCACTTGTGGTATATAATATAAAGTAGTACAGGAATGGAGGGTAATACCGATGAAATATCTTTCTACCTTTGAGGTTGCAGAAAAATGGGGCATTTCCCACCGCCGTGTCGGTATCCTCTGCAATGAAAACCGCATCCCCGGCGCACAGAGGGCGGGTGGACGATGGATTATCCCCGAAAATGCAGAGAAGCCCGCCGATGCAAGAGTCAAGAGCGGAAAATATATCAAGTCAAAAACAAAAGATTGATGCCAATAGGAAAGGGGGCGCAGAGCATGGAGCGCAAATACTTATCCGGCAACATCAGAGAGCGTTTGCAGGATTTGATGAAAGAACGTAAGATCACGCAGAGTGAGCTTGCCGCAAAAATTGGAATGGATGTCAGCACACTCAGCAGATTTATCAGCAATGCAACAGGCAAACTCGGTGACGAGAATATCAAAAAGATCGCAAAGGAATTTGAGGTATCCACCGACTTCCTGCTCGGCGTTACCGATATTCCCGACCGCATGAATTACGATATAGCCGAACTCGGCTTGTCGGTACAGGCGGCAAAAAATCTCTACACAGGAAAGGTCAATGCTGAGGTTGTCAATCGCTTACTGGAAAACAAAAACTTCGCCGCAATGACCAATATGATCGCACATTATTTTGATGATACCCTTGCTGCCGGATATGCCGCACAGAATCAGATGTATGCCACATTGAGTGCGCTGTTGATGGGAGAAGCAAAGCAGCATCCCGAAGATAGAGAAGCCATTACAGAAGCCGCAAAGACTGTCAGCGTTTCAAGGATGCCGATGTATCAAGCTGATCTTACTGCTATTCAGAACACCTTTATGAATGTGTTGAAAGAAATCAAGAAGGAGATCGGCTCCAATGTCTCAGACGCACAAGCCATGAGCAAAGAAGCGGCACAGCATATGTACGCAGAGCTGACAAAGGGGCAGGATGTGACAAAGCCGAATATCACGCCCGAAATGGTTGCCGAAGCGATCACGGGCAGCGTCAGCGGCATGGAGGGTGTTGACCCCGAAGCATTAAAACAATTCAATCAGGCATTGATCGGACTGCTCACGGTCAAGCCAACAGAAGATGAACATGACGGCAGTTGATAACGAAAAACTGTGTGCGCTGGCGCAGAACGGGAACATGGATGCGCTGAACAGTCTTGTGGAAAACAATCTGCGTTTTATCAAAATGACGGCGCATGAAATATGGAGCGCACAGATAGAAGTCAATCGGGCACTCGGTGTTACCTTTGACGATCTTGTGCAGGAAGGCTGTCTGGGACTGATGGGATGCGTGGAGAAATTCAATCCCGATGGCGGCAACAAATTTCTGACTTACGCAGCTCCGGCAATTCGCAATTCCATGATCGACTACATCCGAAGTCAGAGTACATCCTTTGAAGCAAAGCACATGGGCGAGATCGTCAGTCTGGATGAGGTGACGAAATTTGAAAATCGGGATCGTCATGCCTTTGTCCCCGATTCCAATATGACCAATCCCGCACAGATTTATATTGCAAAGGAAACGCACGAAGAACTTCACGCCGCCCTTGATGCAATCAGCAATCGAGAGCGTGAATATCTGTTGTACCGTTTCGGATTTGAGGACAATATAGAGCATCCTTTGACGGAGACAGCGGAGCATTTCTTCCTGTCAGAGAGCAGAGCGAAATCCACGGAGAGGCTGGCGTTGGATAACGTATGGTTGGAACTGCCGTGGTGGTTTCACTAACGAGGGGAACAGACGCTGCGGCGGGTTTTATATACCTCTTGCGCCCCCGTTGTCACAGAAAATCTTTCCGCACAGCTTCAAGATTTCCTATGCCAACTACACACGAACAGGCGGATTTTGCTCATGCTAAATCCTTCGTTTTGTGTTCCTTTCAGCCCACAAAATCCGCCTGTTCTGCTTCCGCCGAAAAGTGTCTGTCTGGCGTGGGACAGCCCCTTTCCAGCGTCAGCGGTCGCCAAAGGTATAACACACTAGACTTTGCAAGCAAAATCGTGTGCCAATAGGGATGCTGCTCACCCCTATTGGAAACCCAGAGCCAAGGGATTTCACCCCTTTGGATACCCCCATCATTTTCTCACAAATGGTACCCACATTGAAAAAACTGCGTTTTACCATGTCGGACCTTTTCTCGAAAATGCCACAGCACACGACATTCATTTTTGCAGAGGCTTTGCAAAAATCTCAACCTGTGCCGTGGGGTGCCGAGCAAAAATTCCGTGTTTGCCAACACAGAAAATTTCCTCGTCACGCTGCTGCGGCAGAAAAACAATAGCGGACTTTTTGTTGATAGTACCTGGTCTGCTATCTCAAAAATATTTTTCAAAAAATTCCAATAAAAGTGTAGTGAACAGCGTGTAACCCCGGTGTATTAGGGTGAAAGGCCTTGATACAAACGAAAGGAGTGTGATGATATGGATGATAGCAAAATCATAGAGCTTTACATGGAACGTTCCGAACAAGCCATATCTGAAACTTCCAAGAAATACGGAAGATACTGCCACTACATTGCCTACAGCATTCTGCATAACGATGAAGATTCGGAGGAATGTGTCAACGATACATATCTCCGAGCATGGAACTCCATTCCACCTAAACGCCCGAGCAAATTGCAGACGTTTCTTGGAAAAATCACTCGCAATTTATCTTTGAATAAATGGGAAAAGCTCTCTGCTGAAAAGCGTGGTGCGGGACAAACCTCACTAATTCTCGACGAACTATCAGAGTGCATCCCTGCTGAACAAGATGCAGTAAATACTGTTGAGAATATGGTCATCAGAGATGTACTCGACCGTTTCCTTGATGAACTCCCAGCAGAAACAAGAAAAATATTTGTTCGTCGTTATTTTTATATGAGTCCCGTAAAAGAAATTGCAGATGAATATGGCCTTTCTGAAAGCAAAGTGACAGTTACCCTTTTCCGTACAAGAGGTAAACTTAAATCTGTATTGGAGAAAGAAGGTATAACGTTATGAAAAACAAACGTCTTTTAGACATTTTTGGAGAAATTGATGATCGACACATTGCCGAAGCAGCTCCCGTTGCAAAGAAATCTCGAAATAAGCCAATTTGGTTTAGATGGGGTACAATCGCTGCCTGCATGGTCTTAGTCCTGTCCGTTTGCTTCGGTTCCTTTGCGGTTGTTGCTGAAGCAAAGGAATATAAAGCTGCTGTTCAATTCTTTAATGACTATGGTATGTCTACGGAAGGACTTACTCGTGGTGAGATTAAGGAAGTGTATCGTGATATTACAACGAAGTCGTTCACTTATTCTAAGACCGCCGAAGTGATTCGAAACAGTATTTCTTCCGATAATATCGGTGGTTACGAGATTGTTCAAGACAATCCAACACCAGAGGATATTGAAAATCTTTGGAATTATAAAAATTATACCGGTGGTTTTATTGGTGCCACACAAACAGGCGTACACTATAAATACCATTCGGAATACAAAGAAGATGAATCTCTTGGCTTAGAGGTGCACGATAAGAGCTATCTCGAGAAATACGATGGAGATAACTTGCTTTGGAGTGTTTCTATTTCCGATTTTTGGATTGAAGATTATAGCATCGTATCGGATGGTGTAATTGCCTACGGTAGAACCGACACTTGGTCCAGTACTCAAATTTCCCATGCATGGATGGCTAAAATCGACTTAGATGGTAATCTCGTTTGGAAACACATGCTCAATAACGGATTTGACGATGAATACATCGCTTCCGTTTTGGAAAATGCTGATGGCAGCTATGCCGTAATCAGCCGTGGTGATCTGAAATATTTCTGTCTTAGCCAGTATACGGTGGATGGAAAAGAAACCTACTTCCATAAAGCCGAAGTAGGTAACTACGGGATTTGGAATGCAGCTCGGTTTGAAGATGGTTACATGGTTCAGCTCGGTAGCTATATGACGAATGAGCACGCAAAAATCGTTAAGGTTGACCGCGAAGGTAATATTACAGAGTCCTTCTCCTATGGCGATGAAGATTCTTACTATTACATTACCGATATGATTGAATATAACGGAAATATCTATTTGTCTGCGTACGCTGTTCCGAGACTTGCTAATGAAGATCAGAGTGCAGGCGGTAGATATGAAATTGCCGGAGTATTGAATTATCTGTTTGATAATAACATCTGGGAAATTTCCAGTGATGAACTGACGCCTATGGTACGGGACAACTACACCGCAATGTTGTTGGTATGTGAGCCTAATGCAGGGAAACCCCAAGAATACTACTCTGTCAACGGGTCTCTTGGTGGAAAGCTTTCTGTGAGTGATACGGGAAATCTACTTTGGGATGTAGAAAGCATTACCTCCACATTCTTCTCTCCCGCAACAAGTTCCTTCACAATTGGCGGCACAAGCTATGTATTCAGATACACTTTTGATACTTCTGGAATGCTGATTAGCCAGGAGAAAACAGGTGAGGTTGTGAATTACAGAAGATAATACAGTTAAAATATGGCTGAAAACACAGCCCGTAGGATTTTGACGTCCTACGGGCTGTTTCCATGTCAGCTATCCAACGGCTTATACTGCGTGACCGCTTTCAGATACTTCTCCGGATCGCCGTTCAGTATCAGATCGGCGTACTCCAACGGCGCATTGTAGATCAGCCAGTCCAACTCTGACCGCTGATACATATTGTCGGCAACCTCGTTCTCCACGGCAATGGTGTCAATGGCAATCATACTGCCGTCGTTGAATTTCAGTTCCACACAAGCGGTATCCATGTTGAACTCACAAGAAATCAAATACGTCATATCCGCCCTCCTTAAATCATGCCGAAGTGCGTCAATGCCTCCTTGATTGCTTTTTCTTTATCTGGCGGGCATTGCGGCTGTTTAGCGTCCTCAGACTTCGGCTTATTGTAGTTCTCACGCTCAATGATACCGCACTTCTGTTTTACCTGTGCGATATACAAGCTGCTAACTTTCAAGCCGCTGTGCTCCAACACATAATTTTTGATTTCTTGGTAGGTGGCTTTCTTTTCCGCATCGGTCAAATCCAGCTCGTCCATATCCAAGTTAATCTCGATATGCTGCTTTGTATTAAGTTTGGACAATAAGCATACCGTCTCTACCTGCGTCGTCCCCGGGAACATGTCGACACAGCATACTCTTGTGACCTCATAACCTTTTGCCTGCAGCACAACGAGATCTCTCGCAAGGCTCGTTGGTTTGCAGGAAATATAGATCATTTTTTCGCATCCATAATGGTCGATGATCTTTGGAAGCGCCTTCGGATGGATTCCGTCTCTCGGCGGGTCCAAAACGATGAGATCCGGGCGTTCCTCTAAGGTATCTAATACTTTTAAAACATCCCCCGCGATGAAGTCGCAGTTTGTCAGTCCATTCTGCGCCGCGTTCACCTTCGCCGCCTCAACAGCTTCCTCAATGATCTCCACGCCGGTCACATGTTCTGCCGCCGGAGCCAGGATCTGGGCAATGGTACCGGTTCCGCTGTAGAGATCGAAGACCTTTCTTCCGTCTGTCTCACCGATGTATTCGCGGGCTGTTTCATAGAGCACCTCTGCACCGAGAGAGTTGGTCTGGAAAAAGGAGAATGGAGTGATCTTAAATTTTAATCCCAGAAGCTCTTCCATAAAGAAGTCCTGTCCGTAAAGGATCACCGTGCGGTCATTCTGTACCACATCCGCAAGGCTGTCGTTTTCTGTGTGGAGAATTCCGGCAAAAGAGCCTTCCAGATCCAGTCCAAGAAGTTTTTCTTTCCAGCCCTCAAGCAGCGCTTCCTTATTCTTATCACTCTTCCATGTTCCCTCCGTCTGGGTGGAGGTCACAAGATCCACAAGGATCTCCCCGGTCTTCACACCGCGGCGGACAAGAAGATGTCTCAGATAACCGACATGCGCCATTTTTTTATAGAAGACTGCTCCGTGCTCCGTAAAATAATCCAACGTCGCTCTTAAGATCTTACAGCAATCCGGATGCACCAGCACACACTGGTCCACGGTCACGATATCATAAAAACTGCCGCGTTTATGCATTCCCAGAGTCATGGGACCGTCCTTAAACTCATCTCCGAAGGAAAATTCCATTTTGTTGCGGTACGCCTTTGTCAACGGACTACCTTTGATCCCCTCAAAATTGTAGCCGGCCGGAAGAACCGGATCTAAAAGAGCCCGGACCTGCTGCTCCTTGATCTTTAACTGTTCCTCATAAGGAACCGTCTGGTACGTACATCCGCCGCAGTCCGCACGATGAGGACATGCACCCTCTGTGTTTTCGTATGCTGCGGGAGTCACGACCTTAAGGAGTCTTCCCTCGCATCTTCCTTTGCGCTGCTTGGAGATCGCGATCTCGACGGTCTGCCCCGGGAGCGCGTTCTTTACAACTACCTTTTCCTCTCCGATATGGAGGATTCCTTTATTTGGAAAATCCATCTTTTCCACTGTACCAGTGTAGATCTCACCTTTTTTCATATAATTTTTGTACTCCTTTTTCTGCCGGGAATCGGATTTTTCCGTTTCTGATCGCACAGCGCGTAAACGATGCCTCGTTCCCTGATATGTTTTTATGCACAGAAAAAGGCTGTGCAAGCGATCCCTGCCACAGCCTCGTTCTCATTGTGTTTGTAAGCATTTCGGCTTAAGCTTCTTTCTCGTCATCCTTCTCGACAGCTTTTTTCGGAGTTTCCTCCTCTTCCTCGAAAAAGTCATCGTCGAAATCATCGTCGAAATCGTCTTCAAAATCTTCCAGATAATCCGGTGTAAAGAAGCGATATACTGCGTATGCGATTCCGGCTACAGCAGCAACAGCGCCGATGATAGCAAGCACCCAGAGGATACAATTCTTTTTCTTATCCTCTTCTTCTTTTTTATGAAGCAGTTCATTCAGCTTGGACGCGTTTATAAGCTCTTCCATTTTGCTGAGTGCGTCTTTACTCATCGTATCGAATTTGTTCATCCTCACACATCCTTTCTGTTTCACAGCCGCCCCGGACAAGAATAATCCGCACGGACAGATACTTTGTAATAGTATATCATGATTTTATGGTTTTTACTATCCCTAAATTTTCATAGTTTTAGACACCATTTTTTTATACCGCAGTATATGGAGCTCTACAATTCAAGTCGAACGTCTGTGAGACTTGGCGCGTGATTCTGGTCAGCGTAAGCTGACATATTCTTTACAGAATCACTGCGCATCCTCGCGGAGCGTTTATCTCAGTCGGAGACCTAACTCCCACTGAGACTAATTTGTTATTACTCACCACCTGAAGAGGTGGAGGCTTCTCGACTGAGATAAACATGATAAAATAAAACTGCTGTCGCACCTCCAGCAGAAAGGAGGCGGTATTTATAGATTACATAAACACTTTCCTTGTCTCTGTCGCGGCAAGCATAGTTGGCTACTATGTTTGCAAATGGCTGGATAGGGACAACCGACAGTAACAGCCTAAACGGTTCGGCTCACCGCAAAGAGCAAGAAAACCCCCGGAGGTGCCACTCCGGGGGTTTTCGCGTACTCATAGACATATAAGCACTTTCCTTAGCTGTTTTTAATTATATGCGATTGCCCCCCAAAAATCAATACTAAATTTCTTTTGGCTAATTTATTTACAGCTTCTTCAGCTTCGCAAAGGAAGCAAACATCTTCCTTGTCCCGATCGTCGCATGATCAAAATCGACTGTGACCTCGAAATCTTTTCCGCCGTCCGCGATGGATTTCACGGTTCCGTCACCAAAACGCATGTGATGGACGCGGTCACCTTCGGAGTAATCCAAAGACTTCGGTTTTTCTACGGTGAACGCCTTTCCGAAGGTCGGCGTGTTCTTCGGCGCCGCAGAAGTCCCGGAGGCATATGGATTCTTATAGGCATCGGATTTCTGTCCAAAAAGACTCACACCCGCCGGACGGTTCTGGAATCTTCCGGTGTGACCGTCAGCCGCTTTTCCATCCGCGCCGGAAGCCTTCGCCCACGGAAGTCCCGCTTCCTCCGGAAGGTTCCTGTACGCGTCTGCCATTTTCTTCCATCCGGTCTTTGAGTCATCCTGATCCGGACGTTCCAGACACACATCCGGGATCTCGTCAATAAACCGGCTCGTTCTTTCAGGCTGTACCTGCCCTTTTATCATACGGCTCTTCGCCGCAGTCAGAGTCAGGCGCTTCTCCGCCCTCGTGATCCCCACATAGCAGAGACGGCGCTCCTCCTCCAATGCCTCCGGTCCTTCCATCAGAGACATCATACTCGGGAAAAGACCATCTTCCATTCCTGCAAGATACACATACGGGAACTCCAGACCCTTTGCGGAATGAAGCGTCATGAGGATGATCCGGTCCTCGGATTCGTCCATACTGTCAATGTCCGCAACCAGGGCAACCTCCTCTAAAAATGCAGACAGACTCGGTTCCTCGGCGCTCTCCCAGTAGGAGACTGCCTTGTTGATCAATTCCTCAATATTTTCCATTCTGGACTCGGCTTCCACCTCGCCCTCTTCCTTCAGCTCGTCACGATATCCTGTCTTATCAAGGATCGCCTCGATCACATCCTTGATCGGAGTCTCTTCCTTTAACATCTTCCGGAACTCGCTGATCTGGTCTGTAAATACTCCGATCTTTAACGCCGCTTTTCCGATTCCCGGAACAGCCTGCGCCCTCTCCAGCGCCTCATAGAAACTCATATCGTTTTCCATCGCGAACATGTTCACCCGGGCGACACTCATAGCTCCGATTCCGCGCTTCGGAACATTGATGATCCTCTGCACAGCCAGGTCATCCCGCCCATTGGCGATCGTCTTTAAATAGCAGAGAACATCCTTGATCTCTTTTCTCTGGTAGAAGTTTACGCCGCCCACGAGACGATACGGGAGATTGTACGCAACACATTTCTCCTCGAATATACGGGACTGGGCATTCGTGCGGTAGAGGATCGCGTAATCCTTCCATGGTCCGCCTCTCTTCACGATATCCCGCACAATCCACTCCGCTTCCTCAAAGGAAGAGCTGAACTCCCGGAACACCGGACGCTCGCCCACCTCATTCTCGGTCCAAAGTGTCTTATCCTTTCTTCCGGTGTTGTTCCTGATCACCTCATTCGCCGAATCCAGGATCATCTTTGTGGAACGGTAATTCTGCTCCAGCTTGATCACCTTCGCCCCCGGGAACGTCTCCTCAAAGCTTAAGATATTTCTGATATTCGCTCCGCGGAACCGGTAGATCGACTGGTCATCGTCGCCCACCACGCAGATATTCCGGTATTTTGCCGCTAAGAGGCTCACAAGCTTAAACTGTACCGTATTCGTATCCTGATACTCATCCACCATAATATAGCGGAAACGGTCCTGATAATACTCCAAGACCTCCTGCTTTGACTGGAACAACTCCACGGTCTTTACGAGAAGGTCATCGAAATCCAGGGCATTGTTCTTTTTTAAGCGTTTCTGGTACTCCATATAGAGCTCCGCAATCCGTTTCAGTCTCGAATCCCCCTCAGCCTTCGCGCTGAGCATAAATTCTTCCGGACTGATCATCTCGTTCTTTGCGGAGGAGATCACGCCGAGGACACCCCGTTCTTTTAATACC
Source organism: Clostridium sp. AM25-23AC (assembly GCF_003435125.1). Classification (NCBI taxonomy): domain Bacteria; kingdom Bacillati; phylum Bacillota; class Clostridia; order Eubacteriales; family Clostridiaceae; genus Clostridium; species Clostridium sp. AM25-23AC. Next base: position 18,117 of record NZ_QWGI01000001.1, read on the forward strand.
TTCGTATTCACCTCAAGATCCTTGAAGATCTGTTTCATCAGGGTTTTTGTATCATCGGAATCATAGATGGAAAAATCCGTCGTGTAGCCGATATTCTCAATAAATCTCCTTAAGATCCGCACACAGAGGGAGTGGAAGGTGCTGACCCAGACACTGTCCGCGCCGTATTCCACAAGGCTGTTGACACGGTCCCGCATCTCTCCCGCCGCCTTGTTTGTAAAGGTGATCGCCAGGATATTCCAGGGCTTCACACCCTTTTCCTCTATTAAATAAGCAACCCGGTGCGTCAGCGCCCGTGTCTTTCCGGATCCGGCGCCCGCCAGCACTAAGAGCGGACCTTCCGTAGTGAAGACAGCTTCCCGCTGCATCGGATTTAATGTATCGTAATTGTTCATTCTGTTCCCCTTTCACGTTTCCGGAGGCTGACGGTTCTGCACGTATCTCCCACATACTGAAACCGCCGGTATTCCGACAACAGATACCATCATTCTACCACAGGAACACTCGTTCGTGCAATCTTTATTATATGAAAAGTATGTGTCTGTTCCTGTATGCGGATAGGAATTTTCTGAACTGATAATTCCGTAACAGTACAGTGGCAGCAGTAGATTTTTCCGATTGGGAATGCGAAATGGTAATGATATAAAAACGCCCCGGATCAGAGAGAACTGTCATCTCACGATCCGGGACGCTTCTTTTGCAAGCTGGCAGCCAGCATTTACTGCCAGTCTCATTTTATTTTTTTAGAATTCCAGATATGCACCTTTCATCGGGCTTGCCGCATGCTCGCTGAACATACGGAGCACACCGCTCTTGTATCGGAGCTCTCTCGGCTTCCAGTTTTTCTTTCTCTCGGCAAGGATCGCGTCGATCTCCTCCGGAGTCTTTCTCTCGCCCTTGATACCGATGATGTTTAACTTTCTCTCCATCACATCGATCTCGATGAGATCGCCTTCCTCAACGAGAGCGATCGGGCCGCCGTCTGCCGCCTCCGGGCTGCAGTGTCCGATAACCGGACCTGTGGATGCACCGGAGAATCTTCCGTCTGTGATCAGGGCGATGGAACGGCCAAGCTCCTTGTCGCTGCTGATGGCCTCGGAGGTGTAGAACATCTCCGGCATACCGCTTCCCTTCGGTCCCTCGTAACGGATGAAGACTGCGTCACCTTTCTGAACTCTATGTTTCAGGACAGCATCCAGACACTCTTCCTCGCTATCAAACGGTCTCGCCTTGAGAACTGCCTTGAACATCTCCTTCGGGCATGCGGTGTGCTTGATGACCGCACCTTCCGGAGCAAGGTTTCCGCGCAGAACTGCGATGCTGCCGTCGGTTCCAATGGCCTTGTCAGCCGGACGGATGATGTCCTGTCTTGTGATGGAGATTCCGTAGCGCTCGTTGAACTTCTGAAGCCATTTTTCACAGCGCTCATAGAATCCGTTCTCTTTTAATTCCTTTAAGTTCTCGCCGAGAGTCTTTCCGGTCACGGTCATGACATCAAGGTGAAGGTGGTCTTTGATCTCCTCCATGATCGCCGGAACGCCGCCTGCATAGTAGAAGCACTCTGCCGGCCACTTTCCTGCCGGGCGGATATCAAGAAGATACTTCGCGCCGCGGTGGAGTCTGTCGAAGGTGTCACCTGTGATCTCGAATCCAAGCTCATGAGCGATCGCCGGAAGGTGGAGTAAGCAGTTTGTACTTCCGGAGATGGCCGCATGTACAAGGATCGCGTTTTCGAAGCTGTCCATCGTCACGATATCACTCGGACGCATGTTGTCCATCTTCGCAAGCTTAACTGCCTGTTTTCCGGCCTCTCTCGCGTAGTTTAAGAGATCCGGGCTTGTCGCAGGCATCAACGCACTTCCCGGGAGGGCAAGACCAAGAGCCTCGGCCATGATCTGCATGGTGGATGCAGTTCCGATAAAGGAACAGGCGCCGCAGCTCGGACATGCGTTATGTTTTGCCCAGTTTAAGCGGTTCTCGTCGATCTCACCGCGCTCATACTGGGCGCTGTACATGCCAAGCTGTTCCAGGGTCAACATCTCCGGACCCGCATTCATGGTTCCGCCCGGAACAACAACAGCCGGAATATTCACGCGGAATAAGCCCATGAGGTTTGCCGGCATTCCCTTATCACAGCTTGCGAGATATACCCCTGCATCGAAGGGAGTCGCATTTGCGTGGATCTCGATCATGTTCGCGATCATCTCACGGCTTGCAAGGCTGTAGTTGATTCCATCGGTTCCCTGGCTCTCGCCGTCACAGATATCGGTGCAGAAATATTTCGCGCCATGGCCGCCTGCCTCAGCGATTCCTTTTTTTACTTCATCTACAAGGATATGGAGATGTCCGCTTCCCGGATGGCTGTCACCTGCCGTGCTTTCGATGATGACCTGCGGCATCGCAAGTTCTTCCGGTTTCCAGCCTGTTCCGATCCTTAACGGATCAAGCTCCGGTGCAAGTTTTCTCATTTCCTGACTCTTCAGACATTTCATGATATTTCCTTCTTTCTTTGTGGGGTGTTACTCGTTATTGAGCGAATGATATCTTTTATTGAAACTGTTTTTTCAATTTTGTTCGCAACTGTTCAGTACCCTCACAGTTACGCGCAAAAATCCATTCCAAATCGGCTGTGCCGATAGGATTTTTGCCTTCTATTCTAAGTTTTCTTACGGTCAGCGCTGTAAATGCGCAGACCTACTGAACAGTTACTTTTGTTCTTTCTCTGCATTTCGAATGCACCGCGGCTTTGGGCTGCGTGCCTGCATCTTTCTACTACGCAAAGAACGAAATTACAAGTGCTACAAGGAATCCGGTCACACCGACTAAGGTCTCCATGATGGTCCAGGTTTTCAGGGTCGTCTTCTCGTCGATTCCCACGAGGGATCTTACCAGCCAGAAACCGGAATCATTGAAGTGGGAGCATACGGTGGAGCCGCCCGCTACTGCCGCTACGGTACATGCCAGATATAACGGAGACAGCTCACTGATTCCAGGAAGTGCCGCAACGATACCTGCCGCCATGGTCATGGCAACGGTCGCGGAACCGACACTGATGCGGACAAGGACTGCAATGATAAATGCAAGGACAACGATCGGAAGGTTCATGGATGCAACTGCATTTCCGATCACATTTCCAAGACCGGAGTACTGAAGGACATAGCGGAGCACGCCGCCACAGGCGGTAACGAGAAGGATGAGACCGGTCGGCTCCAAGGACTTTGTCATAACCTTCTCAAGCTCTTTCATCGTGTATCCATGTTTTAAACCGAGACCGAACATGGCAGCCAAAGTCGCGAGCAGCAGTGCTACGAACGGCTCACCTAAGAACTCAAAGACCGGAGCAACACCGGCTAATGCCGGAACAACGCCGCAGATGGAGTCCAGAATGATGAGCACTAACGGGATCAGGATGATCCCAACGATCAGCCAGAAGCTCGGAAGCTTGGACTCATCAATCTCTTCCTGATTTGCCACACTCTCCGGTACCGGAACATAAAACTTCTTACCACAGATGGATCCCCATACCGGACCGGCTACGATCATTGCGAAGATTCCGCAGAAGATTCCGACTAAGATGACCCAGCCAAGATCTACATTTAACATTGTCGCTACGAGAACCGGACCCGGTGTCGGCGGAATGAACGCATGTCCAACAGCAAGTCCCGCAAGGAGCGGGATCACATAGTGAAGAGAGGAACGCTTTGTCTTCTTAGCAAGGGAGAATGCTAACGGGATCAGAATGATCAGTCCTGCATCGAAGAATACCGGCATCGCGATCACAAGGCCTGTGATTCCAAGCGCCCACGCGGCCTTTTTGTCACCGAATTTCTTTACCATCGTGACAGCGATCGTCTGTGCACCGCCCGAGACCTCCAGGATCGCACCGAACATGGATCCTAAGCCTACAAGCAGGGCAATTCCTTTTAACGTGTTTCCAATTCCATCATTGACCGCCGCGATAATATCTTTCGTCGGCATTCCCGCAAGAAGTCCGATGCTGATCGCTCCGATCAGGATCGCGATCATTGCCTGCACATTGAATTTGATGATCAGGACGAGCAGGATCACAAGACCGATCAGTGCTGCCAGGACAAGGCGGGTCGGGTTAAGTACAACTCCTTCAGACATAGTGGATTTACCTCCCAGTGTATTTGTTTTGGTTGTTCCGCGCAAAGATCCGTTTCATACCCCTGAACCGGACTACTCTGCGCTTCATGGTTGCATTTGGAAATAACAGTTCATATTTTGTTTTTCCTGCTTTCCGCTTTTTCATCAGACATGTCAGGCTGTTTAGTAAATTCTTTAATGTATTTGTCTGATGTCTTATGTCTATGGGCTTAATCTAACATTTTTCTGTGGTATTTGCAATACTTGTCTGATGTATTTTGTCTTTTCTCTTTTTCGCACAAAAAAAGCAGGGGAAAATTGTGCATTATTTTTCCCTGCTCGCTGCATTCTTATTCCATTTGAATGGCTTCTGACATTTTACTCTCCTACTGCTCTTTCTCCTCTTTTGTCTCGCCCTGCGCCTTATAAGCCGTCCGGCGTCTCAAAAGCTCCTGCCTGTTATACGTCAGATGCATCACCATTGCACACCGCGCCCCGGTGGAATCATGATTTGCGATGGCTTCCGTGATGGCCCGGTGGGTCGTGATCGTCTCTGTCCGCAGTGAGCGCCTCGTCAAGTTTACAAAGGTATTGATTCCCGAATTGATGATCGGGATCAGGGACTCCATGACCTGATTCTTGCTGCACCGGGCGATCCAGGTGTGGAACTCGATGTCCTTCGGCATATGATCCTTGTCCGCCAGATATAGTTCCTCCGTCTCCTTACACAGCCTCTTTAAGGTCGCGATATCCTCGTCCGTCGCGTAAACTGCCGCCTTAGCGGCAATCTCCGGCTCTAAGATCAGACGGACGTCAAAGAGATCCAGCGCCAGCTTAAACCTGTCATGGAGCTTTGCATTAAGCCTTAACGGATCGTCCTCCGCAGGCGTCAGACTGCTGACATACGTTCCCGCGCCTCTCCGCACCTGCAGAACTCCTTTCGTCACCAGACCTTTCACCGCCTCGCGGATCGTGCTTCGTCCCACCTCAAACATCTCCGCAAGTTCAAACTCGTTCGGAAGCCGATCTCCCACCTCCAACGGTTTCTCTTTTATATACTCTAAGATCCGGTCCTCGATCTGGCTGCCCAGAAGTTTCCGGTCATCTTTTTTCTTCGTCTCCATAGTTTCCCCCATGTTCTGTTACAAGTTGTCTGATGTCTTCATTATACGGAAGATCGCATATGCTGGCAAGCTGATTTTTCCAAATGACCGCAAATACTAAAAAATCCCGCACACAGTCCGGATATTATCCGGAATCTGTATGCGGGATCAAAATCATCAGATGAAATGCGCTTTACAGCTCATCCTTCACATATCCGGCCACATTATAGGCATGGTCGGAGATACGTTCCAGATTGCTCAGGATATCTAAGAACACAACGCCGGCAGACGGGTTGCACTCGTTCTTGGAAAGACGCTCGATGTGCTTGTCGCGCATCTCCTCCTCGAGAGTATCCACACGGTCTTCCAGCTTGCTGACCTGACGGATATCCTCCATTCCGCCATCCTGACGGGCAGCGACTGCATGGTCCACAGCTCCGATGGCCGCGCTTGAAATCTCTTTGAGATCCTCGATCCCGGTCTCTGAGAAAGCGAGTCCATGTTCCTTCAGGTACTGTGCCGCCTCCGCGAGGTTTTCCGCATGGTCGCCCACACGTTCTAAATCGCTGATGCTGTAGAAGAGGTTGCTGACCTGAACCTTCTGCTTCTCGTTTAAGGACAGGTTGTTGACCTTAATGAGATATTCGGTAAGCTTCTTATTTAAAATATCGATCTCTGTCTCGTTCTTAAAAACCTCATCCAGACATTCATATTTGTTTTCCACAAGGACGCTTGTTGCAAGCTTTAAGTTTGCAAGGGCCATCTTACCCATATGAACGACTTCCATCACACCGACTTCAAGAGCAAAGGTCGGGGATTTGAAGATACGTTCGTCGAGAACCGGAAGCTCGTCCTCCTTTGTCTCCTTCTGCTCCTCTTCCTGACCTGTCTCGCGGACGATCAGACCGGAAAACGCAACGAGCTGTTTCGCGAACGGGAATAAGAGCAGGGTGTTCGTCACGTTAAAGAATGTATGGAACACCGAGATCTGGAAAGAATTGATACTGCTCTGGGCAATATCCGGGCGCATCATGGAAATGATATACATACCGATTCCAAATACGACCGCACCGAAGCTGTTGAAGGTCAGATGGATCACGGACGCGCGCTTTGCGTTTCGGCTTGTGCCTGCACTGGATAAAAGGGCAGTCAGACATGATCCGATATTCTGTCCAAGAGTAATATAAATCGCGGCATTTGTGGATACCACTCCGCTCATCGCCAGAGTCTGTAAGATACCAACAGAGGCGGTGGAGCTCTGGATGATCGCAGTTACAAGGGCACCGACAAGAATACCGAGGATCGGGTTCCTTCCAAGTACCGCAAACGCCTTCGCAAAGATCGGGGCATCCGTGTACGGTGCTACAGAACCTGACATGAAGGTCAGGCCCACAAACAGGAGGCCGACACCGATACAGATCTCACCTGCCAGACTCTCCTTTTTCTTCTTGGAAAACATCAAAAAGGCGGCGCCGATGGCAACTACGAGCGGCGCGAAAAACGACGGCTGCAGGATCTTCATCGCATCCCCCAGAGAGTTTAAGGAAACCATCCATGCGGTGATCGTTGTACCGATGTTTGCGCCCATGATGACTCCGACCGCCTGGGTCAGATTCAAAATTCCGGCGTTTACGAAACCAACGACCATGACGGTTGTGGCTCCGCTGCTGTGCAGGATCGCGGTGATCAGAGCGCCGAGACCGACTGCCAGAAGTCTGTTGTCCGTCACCATTCTCAGGAACTTGTTCAGCTTACTTCCCGCTGACTTCTGCATGCCGTCACCCATGATGCTCATACCGTAAAGGAACATGCCCAGACCACCGAGGAAACTGAAGATACTTTCCAGATATCCGATATTCATAATGCCTTCTCCATTCTCTTTTGTCGCTGCCTGTTGTCTTAACACGGCGGCGTGGCAAAAGCGCAGTTTCGATCCGATTCTGCAAAATTTGCCTTCGTGTTCCATCATATCATAGAGCACACGCTTTTTTCAATTATAAATATAATATTTGTAAATTTTAGGTAAAGAATACAAAATGAATTTCGAATTTTTAGTGAATGTCCCGTTACTTCTTCAGAATCTTTATCGCTTTCTTTACATCCTTATGGAAGTCCTCCCATTTCTCCGGATAATCCACAAAATATTTCGGGCAGATCTTTCCCGTCACGTCGTAGTGGCGGATCACATCATCCGGCTTCAGATCAAATTCCACACAGAGGTACGCGCATAAGTTTACAAGCGTCTGATATGTACTGTCATAAAATTTTCCGGTCTCATCCGGGTGGCAGCACTCGATGGAGATCGTGTCGCTGTTGCGGTTGTTGGATGCGTAGGCCACCTCATTTAATGGAACGCACTGGACGACCTCACCTTCCAGACCGATCACAAAATGGCTGCTGACAGAGGTGGTCTTCGAACCCGTCTGGTCCTTTAATCCCTCAAAATAATTCCGGTTTTCCAGAGCGGTGCTGCAGGGATTTGCGACATAGTGTACCACGATGCCGTTTACTTTCTCAAGTGGGATCTGCGGCCGTGAGTACTCATTCGGGGTCAGTAAATTCACATTCACATACTCCGGAACCGCCACATCCGCCGGATTTACCTGTTTCCTCCCCGTAAGCTTCTTTGTCACGAGCACAGCCGTGACGATCACGGCGATCACGATCACGGCGGCCAGTCCGCCTACGATCATGCGGCGGGTCCGCTCCTGCTTTCTTCGTCTTCTCCGGTTTTCCTCCCGCCGGATCCTTCGCTCTTCGATCTCATCTCTGTATGGCATTGTTCTTTCCTTTCTTCTATATATAGAATTGTGATGTCTATTCCGCAGGTCTATGCACTTACTGGGCTGACCGTAAGAAAACCTATGCCGGAAGTCAAAAATCCCATCGGCACAGCCGATTTGGAATGGATTTTTGCGCGTAACCGCGAGGACACTGAACAGTTACATTATAAAAGCGTAAAAATATTCTTCTCAAATTCAATCAGCCCGTCTTTTTTCATCCTGGAGAGCTCCGCAGACAATGCGCTCCTGTCCACCGCGAGATAATCCGCGAGCTGCTGGCGGTTAAAGGGGATTCCGAAGGTCTTTTTCTTCTGTTTTTCAGACTCAAAGGATAGGTACGCCATCACCTTTTCCCGGATGGACCTCTGTCCCATGTGGTCGATCTTCCGCGTCAGCATGAGATTTTTCTTTGCCATAATATAAAGAAGGTTGTGGATCAGGCGGTTGTGGTGGGAGCATGCCGGGGTGCAGACGTTTAGGATCTTTCCGATGTCCAGAAACAGGATCCGGCACTTCTCCGCCGCCTCCACATTTACCATCAGAGACTCGCCAGGCATACAGGCATAGGCCTCTCCGAAGAGCTCGCCGCTCCCAGCATGTCCAAGGACCTGCCTGTTTCCCCAGAAATCGTCCCGGGAGATATCGACACTTCCGGAGAGGATGAATCCCATGGAGCGGATCGCAGTTCCTGCAAGAAAGACCGCGTCGCCTTTTTCGTATTTCTTTTCGACTGCGGAGAGACATTTCAAGATGCTCTCCTTTTCTTCCGGGTGGATTCCGGCGAAAAGCGGGGAATCCGGAATTTCTTCTTTGTGGATCATAGTTTTCCTTTCTTTCACCTAACACGGGCGGCCATTTGCACTTTCCTGTTTCCTTCTTCCATCACGTGCGGTCTACCTTTTTTCAGTTCTGAATGTACCACATTGCGGATTTTTCGTTGGAAATACAACATACTTTTTGTCATCATTGTAGTATATTGACGATACAAAAGTCAATACATGACACTTACAAAATCTGCCACGATCCGCTTTTTCCGGATACATGGCAGCAAATACACCGCAATAGAAATTGCTGAGACAATATTTACACATTTTGAAAGGGGAACTTAAATTGAAAAGAACGATCGTAAAAATTGATGAAGAAAAATGCAACGGCTGCGGAGCATGCGCAGCAGCCTGTCAGGAAGGCGCAATCGCGATGATCGACGGAAAGGCGAAGCTGATCCGCGACGATTACTGTGACGGCCTTGGAAACTGTCTTCCGGCCTGTCCGGCGGACGCCATCAGCTTTGAGGAGCGCGAGGCTGCCGCTTATGACCATGAGGCGGTTCTGGCACACATGGCGGCAAGAAAAGCTGCTTCCCTCATGCCGACAGAGGCACCGTCCCCGAAGCCGGAATTTACAGGATGCCCGGGAAGCATGAGCCGCACGATCACACATGCCTCCGCGCCTGCATCTAACAACGCAGCGATTCCGGGACACACTGCACCTGTCTCCATGGAGAGCCGACTCTCCCAATGGCCGGTTCAGATCAAGCTCGTCCCGGTCCGCGCCCCGTACTTTGACGGTGCAAAGCTTCTCGTTTCCGCGGATTGTACTGCTTACGCATACGGAAACTTCCACAACGATTTCATTGACGGACATGTGACACTGATCGGATGTCCGAAGCTGGATTCCGTGGACTATTCCGAGAAGCTCACAGAGATCATCCGCAATAATGATATCCAGAGCGTGACCGTTGTCCGCATGGAGGTTCCGTGCTGCGGTGGGATCGAGTCGGCCGTGAAGAACGCGCTGATGGCCAGCGGAAAGTTTATTCCGTGGCAGGTGTACACGATCAGCACCGATGGACGGATCTTAAAATAAGATCCCGCCCCTGCCAGTTCTTTTTGGAAATCCCATCAGCATAGCCGATCTGGAAGGGATTTTTGCCTGTAACTATGAAGCTACCGAATAGACATTTTTATATTTAAGAAGGGAACTTATATGTCTCTATCAACTACTATAAACATCTCCGGCCGCACTCCGGAGCAGGACGCTGTCATCTGCGCCCTCATCGGGCTCGCCCGCGCCGCGGAGGCAAAGGAGCTTCCGGCCGGAACCGCGCCGGTCCTTTTCGCGGCCCTCTCAGCCGTGACACCAGGGGATCCGCTCTCCACCTCTGCCGCCAGAGACCTTGTGGAGCAGATCCATAAGCAGAAATCCATTGTCTCCCCAGACTGCGCCGCTTGCCCATCCCCCTGCGGAAGGACTGCGGACTTTCTTCCGAAGGACTTAAACTGCACCGACAACGGCCTCTTCGAGGACCGGAACCGGCTGCTCGCAGAACTCAGCCAGCACGCGAAAGAGGAATGGAAGCGCATTCTCGCGGAGCAGGAAGATCCGGAGATCACACGACTCTTTATGGACTGCGTGTTCATGGCGGGATATGCATATGAAAAGGAGCTGTTTGCGCCGTATTTTGAAAAATTGGCGGCACTGAATGACTGAATGCAGGAGTCAAAGTCCTGTGCCAGGTCTCCCACGGATCATCCCGGGAACAGGCTCCGGCAGGCAGGCTTCAAACCTGTCTATCTCAGTCGGAGACCTGACTCCCATTGAGACAGATTTGTGATTACTCACCACCTGTTATGAAGTGACTTTTGTCAAGAGTTAATTTTTAGAAATTCTTCTTAACTCCAGTCACATTTTTTCTGACAGCATTAGAAAAGAGTTCTATTTTAACAGTCCCCGGCAGTTGGCCACTCTAAAAAAGTGGGAATCTTCTCGAATGAGAAAAAAATTGATACAGGGAGCCTATGTTCGCCCTCTGTATCAATCTTTTGCATTGATTTTTTATGCATTTTTTATACAATCATAGAATCATCAGATAAACCACTCTGCCTCAGCCCGTCTCTGGTAATTCTGTTTTAGCATTTCCACATGAGATAAAAATGCCTCGTCATCAAAATACTTTGCGCCTGCCGGACATGCCTTGATGCAGGCATGGCACTTGATGCAGATTCCGGTGCAGGTATCCGGCGCGTCCTTCGGGATGGATCCCATCGGACAGACTGTCGCACAGATTCCGCACTTCGTGCATTTTTCCGGGTCTGTCTTCGGTTTCGCCTTTAAGAACACTGCAGGTTTTCCATCCGTTCCAAGCGGTGTATAGTAGGCAGTCACCGGATCATCGCCGCGGACCTCGATCTTTGCCGGGATCTCCGTCATATCAGCAACTTTCTTCGCGACCTTCTCACCAAATTCCGCGATCTTCGCGAGATCATCCGCATCCGGACGTCCTGTCGCAAGCTTATTGCTGAACACATGCTCTGTCGGGATTCCAGCAGCTGCGATCGTATGGAAGCCGTGAAGCTCCAGCTCGTTGCGAAGCTCGATCAGACCGTTGTCAAAGTTTCTGTTTCCGAATACCGATACCGGTACTGCAAATGCGCCATTTCCCTCAAAAGCGCTCTGCACATACGGTAGCATCTTATTCGGAATTCTTCCCGCGTAGACCGGTGTGCTGAAAAATACAAGATCCTCACTTTCAAAGCTCGTAACACCTTCCCGGTTCTCCGGAAGTGTAAAATCAAATGTCTCCATCGGCACAGAAAGAACTTCCGCCGCCTTTTTCGCCATCGTTGTGATTACTTTTTTCGTGTTTCCTGTGGGGCTGAAATATACCGCCCATACTTTTGTGATCTTCATAATACCTCACCTTTTCCCTTGATATATGATTCTTTATTAGCAGATAAAATCTGCTTTATGAATTTCTTCCCATCAGTATAGCATATTGCAATGCAAAAAGAAACCTCCTTCCCACAAAAACAGAAGCCCCTGGAATTTTACTTCCGGAGACTTTTCCATTTTCTGTTTCGTGAAATTTACAGTTCCGGTGCCTCATCGAGTACGAACTCTACGCTGGCATCTTTCTTGATTTCTACGGTGTCTTCAGCTTCCTCGATTTCGGTGGAATCTTCTGCTTCTGTGTCCTCAATGAGTTTATCAATTTTTAATATTTTTTAATACCCAACTACATTGCCATCCCCACTCCTACATGCTAATATAATCCCAAGCAAGGTTTCTAACGAATTCTATGATCTATTTTCTATTCTGGCCATTACGGCATCTGAAGACTCTTTGCTGAAATCACCCAAACAACTGGCAGGGAGTCGGGGATGTCTCGTATCAATTCCTCTCCTGCCCAATTTTCCAGGAAAGGAAGGTAACTGAATGGAAAATCAAGTGATCCATGCTCTCATCTCCACTGAAGAGTATAGGGAATCGCCCGATTTTATGAATGTCAATCTCAGCGATTTCGCCCTGTTTCTCGCGGTAATGAAGCACAAGGAGGCGCAGGAATGCGTACTCAGTATTATCCTGGATGAACCAGATCTCAGGCTTACACAGGTAAGGGTTGAGGACGTTATTCTCAACAAAAACGGAAGACGCGGAATCCGGCTCGACGCCTGGGCATTGGCGGAAGATTCCAGGCAATTTGCTACAGAGATGCAGAATGATGCGTCTGAGGACGATCTCAGGAAGCGCTCCCGGTATTATCAGGGACTTCTTGATACACCGGCGCTAAAGGCAGGAAAACACACAAAATACCGCCACTTGCCATCAACGATCGTGATATTCATCACCCAAACTGATCTCTTCGGAATGGATCGCGCAATGTACACATTCACAGAGCGCTGTCACCAGATTCCGGGGATGGAACTGGGGGATGAGACAATGAAGATATTTTTGAATATGAGCAGTAAGAACGAACGGGATGAACTCGTGAGTCTTCTTCAATATATGAAAAACTCTACGCTCTCCAATCCCGAGATTATTATCCTTGATGACAGGATCCGCAGGCTGGACGCAATTGTTACTGAAGTAAAGCAGAGTGAAGAATGGGAGGATGCACATATGAGTATTTTATCTACTGGTATTGACATCGGACGTAAGGTAGGCCATGAAGAGGGCCTTGAAGAAGGGCGCAAAGAAGGGCGCAAAGAAGGGCGCCTTGAGGGAATCCATGCGATCATAAATGTTCTAAAAGAACACAATCTTACCGATTCCGAAATCATTCAGCAGCTATGTAAATCTTTTCGCTTAGATACAGGCACTGCAGAAAAAATGTTTCATGATTTCTCACATCATGATTAATCTCTGATATTTCAGTTTAATCTTATGTCAAATATGGACTGAATAAACGCCCGGCTCCATACACTGATTGCATAAAGCCGGGCGTTTGATATTGTCTTAATTTTATATGTTTTTGAAATATTCTCTACGGTTTACAACTTTTACAAGCTTCATATCCCTCATCAATCAGCTTCTCCCGCTCCCCCGTATACTTTTTTCGGTTCTCAGACTTGATATTCTTCACAGAATCGCAGTCCGTGCGGTGGAATTTCATGGTCTTCGTGTTGAGGATATAGGTTCCGCTCTCTTTTCCAGAGGTTCCTGCATCGTTTTTTCCGGTACCTCCAGATGCCCCTGATGAATTGTTTCCAGTAGACGATGTACCTGACGTTTTTCCGGTACCTGACGTACTTCCACTTTGACTGCCTCCTGTACTTCCGCTCTTCGCCAATTCACTCTTTCCCGTCGCATAGTCGATCGTGACTCCCGGCTGAACATTGTAGACGTAAACACAGAACAGGACTCCGTCGCCTTCGTCCTCCACCGATTCCGCTTCCATCAGAACGCCGGATGCTACGAGATTGTCTCCCTCAAAAACCGGTGTCACGCGGTACATCACATGGTTTCCGGTTTCTTTTACATAGTCGGCTGTCAGGTTCTCAAACGGCAGCATTCCCTGAACATTAAGGTATCTCGTACCCGTGATCAGATTCTTTTCGTTCGCGTTCTCCGCAGTCAGCTGGTATCCGATCAGATGGCATCGGTTATACAGATATTTTCCATCCACAAAATCATATTTCGCATTGATCCACCCTGTTGGCTTTACCTCTCCGATGGAACCCCGCTTTTCCGTCGGCATCGTATCGGTACTGACGGAGGCATAAGCCACACCGCAGCGGCCTAATGAATCCAAATCACTGTAGCGTTCAAAGGAGACATCCGTCAGGTCGTCCTCCGTAAAATACGGAACATTTCCATTGACCGCCACATAGGGGGAGTCCGTATACTCCGGAATATCGGAGAGACGGAATTCCCCGGTTGCCGACGGGTTTCCTGTCATCCCCGATGACGTTTTATTTCCCTGTCCGCCGCTATTCCCAGCTCCGGAGTTCTCTGCCGCCTCAGCAAGACTTCCAAGGATATTTCCCGCCGCATGAGCAACATCTGCCGCCACACTGGCATTAGCGGCCGCATCTCCCCCACAGGCCGTTACCGTCAAAGAGACCGCCGCGATCACGCAAAGCAGCCATTTTCTTAAATGATTCATATTCTGTCATTCCCCTCTGTTGCCATATTTTCTATCGCAGTCCGCCTTTCCGCCAAATGCTCCGTACATACTCCCCCCTGTCCCAATCTCCAATCTCCCGCTATATTTTCTGAAATATCGGAATTGGAACTGTCTCCAGCGTCATTCTGCCTATCATACATTCATATTTTAACGGGTATACCGCTCTCTCGTAATTTTCTCGTGGGAAGATCCCGCAAATTCTTTCGTCTCCACGCACTTCCACACGCTGAGGTCCACCGGAAAATACACATCCGCCGGATAATCCCTGTTCCAGTGGTAGAGATAGATTTCCTCGATCCGCTCCGCACAGCCGGAGACGTCCGCATTCTCCACAAAGCAGAACTCCCCGTCCCCCGCAGCATCGAGAAACGTCTCATCCACCAGGATTTTCTCCGCATCACTCTCCGCAAACTGTTTTCTGCTGTAGGCATTCATCCAAAGTTTTTTTCCATCCGTAAGTTCCAGAATATCTGCCCGCAGGACTCGATCCTGGCTCTGGCGGCGATGGTTGAACATCATTCCATTATGGTCATCCACGCATACGATCAGTATCATTTGATCCCCTCTTTCCGTTTCTTTTCCATATAGGTATTATACACTATGTTTCCGTTTATGTAAACATATGTTCGGCATCTCTTTCCTGAAAATCTTACCGTTCAGCTCTAGTTAGTTAAAAGTTAAATCTGCAGTAACTGTTCAGTAGGTCTGCGCACTTGCTGCGCTGACCGTAAGAAAACATAGGCTGGAGGGCAAAAATCCCATCAGCGAAGCTGATCTGGAATGGATTTTTGCGTGTAACTATGAAGGTACTGAATAGTTACAATCTGCGTTAAAAATCCCTGAAAGCCCTTCGCTGGTCTGGATAATGTTGTGGCTGTGCGGTAACTTTTTTTCATTTTTCCCATGGAAAATCTTGACATCTGTCCCCTGCGGTGCGATAATAATGAGGTCAAAAAAATATCGTTATGGGCTTGTAGCGCAGTTGGGAGCGCACCACATTCGCATTGTGGGGGTCGTCGGTTCGAATCCGATCAGGTCCACTGAAAAAACACCATTTCCATTGAGAGATGGTGTTTTTTATATGGAAAGAGTCCCCCCCGTAGTTTTCAACATCCTCGCATTCATCTGCGTTAATCTACATCTTCGCGCAAATGCACATCTTCGTCATGTAATTTTTTTGATTACCAGGAAGTTCCGGTATAACCTCCCATTAATTCCAAAAACCGCCGCCAGGTATTTTCCCCAGCAGCGGCATTCCATTCATTCTGTCTTGAACTTACGAGCCCGGATCACTGTCCAAAATAACTGTTCACACCGACAACAAGTCCATCCGCCAGTTTTCCTAACGTCGCATCATCATGAGCAGATTTCCCATCCCCAAGCTCAATATCAATACTCGGAATCGTAGAATACGACGTCTGGGTCAGATCCATCTCCATGGATCCCGACGAGAAGATCTTCACACCGTTCTGCTTCAATCCTCCCACCAGAGCGCTTCCGAGCTTATTGTGGGACTCCCAGTTGGACGCCACCGGCTCCATGGCACGATAGGCGGCATTATTCGGCACACTCATATAAAATGCGCCCTTGTCCGTCTTCGTGGAATCCCAGTGCAGGGCGATATGGCAGTCTGCCTTGTTGTTCGCCATGACGGTTCTCGCCACATTGTCGAGCTGCACATCACTTCCATCGCGGATCATCAGCACATCATATCCCGCCGCCAGAAGCTTATTCCGGAAGATCTGCGCCATACGGAGCGTCACGGTACTCTCCGCCGTTCCATCCGCGAACGTCATTCCGCCGGATACCGCCACCGCCTTTGTCGCGCCTGCGCCCGTCGTTCCGCCTGTCACCTTCGCCGTCTGATCCGGATGACAGAATGTCTTTACCTTCGATCCACCGGATGTTCCATGTCCGGCATTTACGGCAACTACCTTGTTTTTGCGGTTTGCGGTCCCATTGTGATAGAATACCGCACAGCCGCTGTTGATCGCGGACATCCCCGCATATTTCCAGTTAGATTCCATTCCTACCTGATAAGCTTTATCCACATACGCCTTTAAGGAGTCCGGCACTGTCACAGTTCCATCGGCAGCGGCTGTGGATGTTCCGCCCACGGTTGCCGCCCCCGTTTTCGCAGTGCTGCTCTGCGGCTTGCTGGTCGTCAGATAGCGGCTTGCCACATAGACGGTCATTTTCGCCCCGCCGATCTGCACCTCGCTCCACTCCCCATTGTTTTTCACTCTGGAAAGCTCTGTCCCGCGGGGCAGGCTTCCGAGAACCGCCCCGGATGCAGTGGACGGCTGATTCCTGTAATTTAATTTCGACGCGTTCACATAAACCGTATCCGCAAACGCCGTCATCGGTACCGCTGCGGCGAACAGGATACCGAGTCCCGCACAGAGACCTGCCGCATGTCTTTTAATACTCTTCTTTTTCTCCATATTTTTTCCTTCCCATGCATTCCGGACCTGATCCACCCGGAAAAATTTTAATATGTCCCGGCTTCCCAGTCTGAGGAATTCATTTCTTCAAGCCTTACTTTCCTTATCAAGACAGCCCGGCATCTCTACCAGGCTGTCCGAAATCTTCCAATTTTCAATTAATCGCCAAGTACATTCACGATCTTCGCCGGAGTACGATAGTTCCAGGTGGAGATCTTGATACCGGATCTCGCGTTGGACGCATGGCACACCTGACCATTACCGATGTAAAGTGCCACATGGTTGATTCCGCCGCTGCCTGAGTAGAATACGAGGTCACCCGGACGCATCTGGCTCGAGGTGATCGACTTTCCGCTTCCAGACTGCGCGCCGGAGTTATGCGGCAGGGATACACCGAATTTTGCCATGACAGACATCGTAAATCCGGAGCAGTCCGTTCCGTTTGTCAGGCTCGTTCCGCCGTAGACATATCTGTTTCCGACGAACTGAACTGCGTAGTTTGCGATCTGGGCACGTTTGGAGGAAACACTTCCGGACTTCGATCCGGCAGCCCCGTCGTTTGCGCTGTTCTTCTTACCGGAATTATTCTTTGAACTGTTCTTTGAACTGTTCTTAGAATCATTCTTCGAAGAGGTATCTGCAACCTCAACCACCGGCGTATACTTGATCGCCTCTTCCAGACCGTACTTAACGTCAACATAATCGCTGGACAGGTATGCGTCCTGATCATCGATCTCGATCTTTACCCAGCCATCCTGCTGATCCGCTACAAGGAATCGCTCGCTGTTGGAGATCTGTGTGTAGATCGAAGAATTCGTGTTCGGCTCTGTGCGGACATTGACGCCGTCCGTGTTGGAGATCGCCATCAGCTTTGCAACCTGAAGCGCTTTGTCCTTCGCCTGCTGTCCTGTCAGGATATACTCAGATTTTACATAACCGGTAATGTTTCCGGAACGGATCTTGTACCAGCCCGACGTGGAGGTGTCCAGGATATCACAGCCTGCGTTGCTCGGCAGCTTCGCGATGATCTTGCCCTTCTTCTCATCCGGATTGTCGCGGACATTCAGGTAATTGGACACATTGGATACACCGAGATTATCATAAAGGCTTAAGACCGTCTGTCTCATATCCTGCTTGATCGCCTCATCCAGAGCGTATTTTACGGTGACATAATCCGCAGAAATATATCCGGAAGAAATCTGGATCCAGCCGTCCTGCTGCCCCCTGATGTCATATCTTTCGTTTTTAAATACCTGCTCCACAACATTCGCATCCGCCTTCGGCTCTGACCGGACATTTAACTTATCCGCATCGATCACGGCACGCTCAGCCACATTTTCCGCAGCCAGTTTTTTCGCCTCATCCCCGGTATAGACATACTGGGAGCTTACATAACCGGTCACACCGCCAGATGAGATCTTATACCAGCCATCTGTGGAGGTATCCAGAATCTCGCAGGCACCGCCCTTCGGCAGCTTTCCTATGACCTCACCGAAGCTCTCCGGGGTCTTTCTGACGTTCAGATAGCCTGAGACCTCCGCAATCCCAAGATTTGCATAGCTGTCCACAATACTCTGGACCGTCTTTTCATATTCCTTAGACGCAATCTCCTCGGCAGAAAGCGTGGTCTCCAGAACAATATTTCTCTCCCCGGTGCTCTCAGATGCAGCCTCTGTTGTCTCTAAGGAAGCCGCTGCGGTCTCAACCTTCATCCCTCTGGAAAAAGTGTCCCTGTGATTTCCGATCACAGTTCCTGCAACCGCAACCACCGCGACCACTGCAACAGCCGCTCCTCCTGCCGCGAGGATCTTCATATACGGCATCGCCGCCTTTTTCTTTTTGATCTCACGCAGTCTTAAGATATTTTCACGCTGACTTGCCTGATGCTCTTTTTTCGGGCGCACGGGCTGCAGTTTTTCCCTTCGGTTTCCGGAACGTCTTCCCGCAGAACGGGATCTCTGTCCCTCTGTCTCCGATTCAGCGCTGTCGGCTTCTGCAGCCTTTGACTCCGGTTCTGTGCTGTCGGCTTCTGCGGCCTCTGGCTCTGTGTTGTCGGCTTCTGCGGCCTTTGACTCCAGCTCCGTGCTGTCAGCCTCTGCGGCCTTTGACTCCGGCTCTGTGATGGCGGCCTCTGCGGCTTCGACCTCCGGTTCTGTGCTGTCGGCTTCTGCGGCCTTTGACTCCGGTTCTGTGCTGGCGGCTTCTGCGGCTTCGACCTCCGGTTCTTTCCCGGATTTCTCCGCCGGGATCTCCGGGATCACCGGCTCCATCTGATCCGGAACGTCTTTCTTAGTTTCTTCTATCATTTCTCTGTCTGACATGTATGTTCTCCATCACCCCGTCCCATAGACGGTTATCGCATATTGTTACAATTTTTGCTCTACCCGTAATTGTAACAATCCCGGCAGAACCTGTCAAATTTTTTCCGCCGGGATTTATGATAAATTTCTGTCAAATTTCTTAAAAAAATTACATCTGCTGCCGGAATCCGGCTAAGACCCGGATCTTTTCCCGAAGCTTACGCCTCTTCACTCTTCTTTCCAAGCGTCTGGAAGTGTTCCATGCTGCCGTAAAGCTCCTTGATCCGAGCAAACTCCTCCTTGTCCAGAAAACTCAGCTTTCCTCTTCCGAATGCCTTCGCCGACTCGATCATAAACCGGGCTGCCTCATCCAGATCTTCCATATGGGTAGCTCCCGTTGCACATCCGGCAACGGTCGTCTCTGTCGTGATCGCAACGCCTACCACCGGGGCTTTTGTCGCCGTCGCAGGCTGCAGGATGCTGTTTAAATGGAAGATTCCATTTCCATAAGGCGTGATATCCTGCTGTGTCAGAGCAAATACATAAGGAAGTTTTCCTGTTGTCATCTGCATCACATCGAGAAGATCCTCGCTGACTCTCAAAATATACCCCTGACATACCGTCGGTGAGATTGCGAATCCACGGTGGTTGATGATCCTGTTTCCCTTTGTGGTATCCACAACCAGGACTGCGTCCAGATCGTCCGTCACTTCCTCCTTATTCACCTGCCAGGTCTCCACCGGGGAGTTCATAAACGGCACCGGTTCATGGGGAGCTGTCGGAGCGTCCGGGCAGACATGCGTAGATATGAATACATCGCCCTCAAGGAAATCGCCCTTTGCCTGCATTCTGAGAAGCTTTGCGGCAACCGCTAACGCTGTCAATGCACCGTCACCGTCAGAGACGAACCCGATCTGTTCCGGTCTTGCCCCCAGACCGCCGAGACGTCCGAGAATACCGATCGTTCCAGCGTTTCCGCCCTTTGATTTTCCGTTTTTTCCCGGAATCAGGATCCTCACCATGTCTGTATGGCCTTTTGGTCCTTCAAGCGGATACGTTTCCACCTGACACATGGGATCGATGGATCTAAAATACTCCACCACCTCGCTGCCGGACGCTGATGCGCTGTCTAACATGTCAAATAATTCGATCAACTCTTTGTACAACATAGGACATCTCCTTTTCCCGGTCTCTTATAAGACCGCTTGTTATTTTGAGGGATATTGTAACTGTTCAGTACCCTCACAGTTACGCGCAAAAATCCATTCCAAATCGGCTGTGCCGATAGGATTTTTGCCTTCTATTCTAAGTTTTCTTACGGTCAGCGCAGTAAATGCGCAGACCTACTGAACAGTTACGGAATATATTACTATTTGAAATATCCCTGCTCCTCATAATACCGTTTTGCCCCGTCATGAAGCGGAATCGGGATCTTAGAAGCCCGGAACTCCCTGTCATCCATCGCCCGCATAAACGGTTCTCCGGCTGTATACACCGGTCCGTTGACCTCCAATGCCCAGGCGATCTCATGAACAAGGTCTTCATCCATATCCGCAGACACGCAGACAAGGACTTTTTCGCAGAAGGTCCCGACCTCATCGTCCTGATTTTCATAAGTTCCTGCCGGAACTTTGATCTTACTGTACTCCGGATGGCCGTCTAAGATCTCATCCAGTTCTTCGTCCGTGTAGGACAAGAACCGGATCCCATCCTCCGCCGCCAGCTCCTGGTAAGCCGGGACAGGGGACTCCGTGAACGCATGGATCCCATCAGCCCACTGGTCCCGGACCCCGTCGGCTCCACCTTGGATCCCATAATACCAGATCTCCGTGTTCTCCTTGTCGATTCCAAGGACATCGAACACTTCTCCGGATACCTTTGCCGTCTCAGAACCTTCATTTCCCACGGCAAGCGGATGCCCCTTCAGTTCCTGTACCTTCGAAAGTCCCAGTTTCTTCGGGGATATCCATGTGGAGACGATCGGATAACATGCCGCTACTGCACGAAGTTTTTCCTTTTTTTCTCCCTCACAGGCACCGGTTCCCGTATACGCCTCGTAAGCTGCCCCAGCCGGAACGATCACGAGATCATATGTCCCGTCAAACAGATGCTCTATATTCATATAGGCGCCTTTTGACGGCCAGGTCTCCACGTAGACTCCGGGAACTGTGTTGCTGATGGTCGCCGCCACGGCTTTTCCAGCCCGGTCAGTCACGCTGTCCTCAGTGAAGGTCCCCATAATGAGTTTTCTCGTCTCCCCCATACCGGGATCCGGATTTGAGCATGCAGTCAATACACCGGAAGCGGCAGCTATAAGAATCAGGCTCCGTGCGTGTCTCCGATTCATGCGATATATCCGTCCACGCATACCGCTCCGTACGGGCGGATGCTCATACGGTATGCGCTTCCCTCTCCCATTGCCTTTTCAATATAAGCGATGTACTCGTCTGTCACGGAATTCGGCAGCATCGCCATAATAACGCCCGCAAATCCGCCGCCGTGAACACGGCATGCGCCGCAGCCTTTTTCCTTAATAAATAACTCTGTGAGTGCTAACGCGGAAGTGATCCCCTGCTCCTCAGATCCCGGAACATAGCAGTTCTGGAGCCATTTCCAGGAAGAATTTCCAGATTCAGTGATCAGGCTTAAGAATTCGTCAAAACGGTTCTCCTTTAATGCCTGAACCTGTTTTTCAACACGCTTGTTCTCCTCAAAGAAGTGAAGGGCACGTAAGAACGCGCGGTCACCCGCCTCTTTTCTCACTTTCGCCGCATTTTCGATCACTTCCTGTTCCGTGATCTCCGCGCAGACTTCCTTTCCAAACACGGCTGCCACCCTCTTCATCTCATTCGGGATGGAGGAATACTCAGCGCTTAAGTCCGCATGACCTTTTCCGGTCTGGACAATGATCAGGCTGTGATCCTGAGCACCGAAGTCATAGTCGATTTTCTCAATAACCGGTTCTAAAGGATTCTTGAAGTCGATGGTGATCATGCCGCCCACCGCGCATGCCATCTGGTCGAGAAGACCTGAACCTTTATTCCAGTATTTGTTCTCCGCGTATTTGCCGACATGGGCATATGTAACGACGTCCACTTTTCCGTCATTGAAGAACTCGTTGATCATGGAACAGATCAGCATTTCGTAGGAAGCGGAGGAGCTGACTCCGGCGGCGCTGATCACGTTGCTTGTAATGTAAGCGTCGAAACCGCCGATCTGATATCCCATCTCCTGAAATCCGGCCAGCATTCCCTTTGTCAGGTCGATGGTTCCGGCCATCTTGTCGCTCGGCTTTAAATTTTTGATATTGATCGTGAATTTCTGGCTGTATGTCTCACTGATAATGTGGATCTCATCGGTTCCGTTTGCCGCCGCGCAGGCAACACAGTCAAGGTTGATGCTTCCAGCCAGAACTTTTCCATTATTGTGGTCTGTGTGGTTTCCGCTGATCTCGGTACGTCCTGCGGAAGTAAAAAGACTCACCTGATCCCCCCCGAATGACTTTTCGAATCCCTCAAGAACATGCTCATAGCGCTTTTCATTCTCAGCGGCACCGTCCCCATACATTTCTGTAAAAAATCCGGTCGCTTTCGCGCTCTGTAATGCTTTCCTTGCAGCTTCTCTATCCATAACCCCAGTTCTCCTTTTCGATCCGCCTTGGCGGATATTTTTATTTTCTTCACAGCCGGCACCTTATGCGGAAGCTTTGCTGTGTTTTCCGGGTTACTGTACCCACAGTTACTGTACACGGGTAGGAATTTTCTGAACTGAAAATTCCGTACAATACAGTGGTGGTAGTGGATTTTGCCGATTCGGAATGCGAAGCATCGGCAAAATCAGTTACTGTTTGCGCAAGGCGTGAACAGTAACTACGCGCAAAGCAGGCGCAGTAACTTTTCCGGAAATCAGGTTGAAAAGAAACCTTTTATTATTATATAATACCTCGTATATGTGTTGCAAGGAAAACTTATTTTTTGAAAGGATCTGTTTTATGCTTCAGACAGACTGGAATGGCAAACCGTACCACTCTCTCGACTATGAATTAAAAAAGATATTTGGGAAAAAAGTCTATAAACTCGCTCTGGACGGCGGCATGACATGTCCAAACCGGGATGGCACACTGGGAAGAGGCGGCTGTATCTTTTGCAGTGCCGGCGGATCTGGTGATTTTGCAGAAAAGCAGGCCGGATCCCTTAGAGAGCAGGCTGACCTTGCGAAGGCCCGCGTCAGCCGGAAGATCTCAGGAGATGACGCTGCCTATATCGCGTATTTCCAGTCATACACAAACACTTATGCCCCACTCTCCTATCTGAAACAACTCTTTTCTGAGGCAATCTCTCTCCCGGAGATCTGCGCACTCTCCATCGGTACACGGCCTGACTGCCTCCCGGATGAAACCGTAGAGCTTCTTTCCCGGTTAAATAAAGAAAAACCAGTCTGGATAGAACTCGGTCTGCAGACGATCCATGAGGATACGGCAAAACTCATCCGCCGGGGATATGCGCTCCCCGTTTTTGAGGATGCCTACCGCAGGTTAAAGGCTGCCGGACTCACGGTGATCGTCCATGTGATCCTCGGACTTCCCGGAGAGTCGAGGGAACAGATGCTGGAAACCGTGAATTACCTTGGGAAGCTCCATGTGGATGGGATCAAGCTGCAGCTCCTTCATGTGTTAAAAGGGACAGATCTTGCCGATCTTTATGCATCCGGCGGGTTTCACACACTGGAACTGCCGGAATATCTGGAACTGATCGGTGACTGCTTAAAAATCCTCCCACAGGAAACTGTGATCCATCGGATCAGCGGCGACGGGCCAAAGTCGATCCTGATCGCACCGGAATGGAGCGGGAATAAAAGACTGGTTTTGAATTCCATTGCAAAATATTTAAAGGAACATCATATTTTTCAGGGGATGGACCTGTAACTGCTTTCTCATTTCGATAAAATGAATGTGCCTTGTCACATTCCTGCGCCTCGTGCGGTCGCTTGCGACAGTCTACATCTTCGCGCGAGTGCGCATCTTTGGCACGTCAGTGCCTTTTTATGTAACAGGGAATTTCTCAGAATTTCCTGCTACATAAAAAGGCGTTAAATCCATCATCCGGATTTTTCTCCGGGTGGATCGAACGCCTTTCTCATTTCTCTTCCGTTATTTATACTGCCACGTAACTATTCAGTACCTTCATAGTTACGTGCAAAAATCCATTCCAGATCAGCTTCGCTGATGGGATTTTTGCCTTCCAGCCTATGTTTTCTTACGGTCAGCGCAGCAAGTGCGCAGACCTACTGAACAGTTACACTGCCACAATGATTCCGCCGTCCCCTGCATAAACGGTAGCAAGTCCGGCTGTCTCGGTCACAATGATCTTTTTGAACTTTGCGGCCTGTTCAAATTTTTCTTTTACATACTGGGCACGTTCCGGCGCATTGCAGTGAGCGATCGTAAGACACTTATCTTCCACTGTTCCTGCATCTTTCACAACGATCTCCACCATTCTCTGAAGTGCCTTCTGGATTCCGCGGGCCTGATCCAGTTTGATGATCACGCCGTGATCCGCACCCATAACAGGCTTAATGTTTAATTTTGTCGCGAAGAACGCCTGAAGTCCGGTGAGTCGTCCGTTCTTTCTCAATGTATCCAGAGTTTCCAGAACGAAATACGTCTTCTGTCTGTCGCGGTACTCGAGAGTTTTCTTTACGATCTCTTCAAACGGAATATCCTGCTCACAGAGTTCCTGAACATAAAGCGCGAGATTTACTTCTCCGGTAGAAGCAGACTCAGAATCGATCACCACGATATTCTTCTTTCCGGTTCCAAACTCTTCCTCATAAAGATTCTTTGCGAGAACCGCACTGTTATAGCATCCGCTCAGGTGGGAAGAGATCGTAATAACAAATACATTCTCCTCCTCGCAGCAGTAAGCTTCCTTAAATGTCTCTGGAGACGGGCAAGCAGTCTTCGGACACTCCGGGCTTTCCTTTACGATTTTTAAGAATTCCTTCTGGTTAAAATTCTTATCGTCAACAAACTGGTGGTCTTCCACCATAAGCGTAAACGGGATCAGGGTAAAATGCGGATCCTTCCTCTGCTCCTCGGTAAGATCCATGCAGCTATCCCCAATAATTCTATAATTCATACTGCTTCCTCCAGCTCTATTCCCTATCACAGTTCTCATTTATTTTTCCCTGTGATGTAGTATTCAATACCATATATTATAGAGTGGCTTCTACAGAAAGTCAATAGAATGATAGAAAAACCTCGCTTGATATGTCCTGGAAACGTTACTGTACACGGGTAGGAATTTTCTGAACTGAAAATTCCGTACAATACAGTGGTGGTAGTGGATTTTGCCGATTCGGAATGCGAAGCATCGGCAAAATCAGTTACTGTTTGCGCAAGGCGTGAACAGTAACCTGCAAACAGAAAATCTCTGCCGGATATTCCCGGCAGAGATTTTCCCAATTCGATCTCCATACAAGATCTGATTACACCACAATATTTATATTATGTGGATAATCTTTCCAGCAGCTGCTTAGCACCCTCACAGCCGCATCTCAAATTATCGTCAAAAGTCAACTTCAGTTCCGTAATATGTGCAGGTAAGCAGCTTCGCCATATTCGCAGGATCGATCTCTCTCGGGTTCGATCCGGTACATGCATCGCCAACCGCGAGTTCCGCGATACGGTCCACCTTCTCCTTAAATTCGTCCTCATTGATACCGAATTCTTTCAGTGTCTTCGGAATATTCAGCTTCTCATTGAATTCATTGATCTTCGCGCAGAGACTGTTGATCAGGGCCTGTCTGGATCTTCCCTCTAATCCCATTCTTCTTGCGATCTCCGCGTAACGCTCAGCTGCGACGGTATCCTTCGCGTTATACTGGATGACATACGGAAGATAGATCGCGTTCGCGCATCCGTGCGGAATATGTCCGGTGGAGAACGCAGCTCCCGTCTTGTGGGCCATAGAGTGAACGATTCCAAGAAGCGCATTAGAGAATGCCATTCCCGCGAGACACTGCGCGTAATGCATCTCCTCTCTCGCATGGGTATTTCCATTGTAAGATGCCGGAAGGTATTCCAGAACCATCTCGATCGCCTGAAGTGCCAGCGGATCCGTAAACGGTCCGTTTAATGTGGAGACGTACGCCTCGATCGCATGGGTCAGGGCATCCATACCAGTATAGGCAACCTGTTTCACCGGAAGTCCCATCACGAGATCCGGATCTACGATCGCAACGTCCGGAGTAATATTAAAGTCAGCCAGCGGATATTTTACGCCTGTCTGATAGTTTGTGATAACAGAGAATGCCGTTACCTCTGTAGCTGTACCGGATGTGGACGGAATCGCCGCGAATCTTGCTTTCTGTCTCAGTTCCGGGAAGCTGAACGGAGTGATCAGGTCTTCAAATGTAGTCTCCGGGTACTCATAGAACGCCCACATCGCCTTCGCCGCATCGATCGGGGAACCGCCGCCCATGGATACGATCCAGTCCGGCTCAAACTTGCGCATCGCTTCCGCGCCTCTCATAACGGTCTCCACCGACGGATCCGGTTCTACGCCCTCAAAGACTTCAACTTCCATTCCGCCGTCTTTTAAGTAATGAACAGCCTTGTCAAGGAATCCCTGGCGTTTCATAGAACCGCCGCCTACTACGAGAAATGCTTTCTTTCCCTTCAGATTTTTCAGTTCTTCCAGACATCCTTTTCCATGATAAATGTCTCTCGGTAATGTAAATCTTGCCATACGTTCTCTTCTCCTTTCACAATTCTGTCATTACAGACAGGGATCTCACGTTTCCGACCTGTGTTTCACAGGTTTTACTAAGAACCAATCACGCTTCGTTTTCCTAAGCTTTATACACATTATACCATTGTTAAATTATTAACGCAAGCATTTTGTTGTTAATTTCATAACATTTTTATATCGTCTAACTTTACTTTTCATGAGCAGTGAATGCGAGATCAAAAATATCTTCCAGCAGAATTCTTTCCCCTTCCTCTAAAATCAAACAATGACTCTCCTCGTCCACTCTCTTTATATGACCAGAGATCGTCCGATATGCTCCGCCGTCCTTCTTTTCATCGGGTACAAAAAAGGTTACGGTAATTTCCGGCCTGGATTCCTGTTTCTCCAATAGCAGCCGCAGCTTCTCATTCAGCTTTTCCTTTTCGTACTCATCCAGCACGATCCGTTTTTCCGTAATACGTTCCGTCTCTTTTAATACTGCGCCAAATCCGGTGAGCGCAGCAAATGGAGCAAACTGGGCTGCCCTGTCCCTCACCGGCATCCGGGTATGCTTTGATTCTCCCGGATATGGAAGATCGATCATATCCCGATATTTCTCCCATGTACTCATGCCCTGTGACCTCCGATCTGGCTGTTCCGCGTTACCGTGGTCGCACCCTCTTCCAGATTCATTCCCTTTAAGACTGCGTTCTTTCCGAACTTTTTCTTGATCTCCAGAACCGCCTGCTGCATCCGTTTTTCCCGCGCTAATTCTTCCTCTTCCTTCTTTTTCTGCTCCACCTGTGTGCCGTAATCGGTAAAGAGATTCAACTGTTCGTACTCCTGCACTTTCTGTTCCGTTCCCTCACAGACCACATGGTTTGCGGAAATCGCGATCCGGCGCACAAGAAGCTTTGGATTCATGATCTCATCGTAGAGCTCCATAACCGCCTCCGTGATCCGTTTCGCGGAGGAAGTTTGCCCGCCAAGATTTCTGGAGCCGTGGGCGTGTTTCGGGATCCGTCTTCCATAACGGTCCGTGGATATCTCCCCGTTGTAGTCCTTTCTGAGTTTTGAATCCGTCAGGTTTTCGATATCGTATCCCACCGTCAAGACCACCTGGTCCGCTGTCAGCTTTTTCTCCACAAGATCCAGAGCCAAAAGGTCCGCCATCTCCCGCACGACGAGCCTTGCCTTCTGGACGGTATATGGACAGGCAAGAACCTGCCCGGATCCGACGCTGTGGTTTTCCGGCTGGTACGCCTTGACATCCGCGATCGTACACGGCTCATACCCCCAGGCATGGTCGATCAGAAGTTCCGCGTTGACACCGAACATCCGGTACAGAAGATCTTCGTTATAATAATCGTTTTCCTTTCCGAGGGAGCATCTGGCGATATCCCCCATCGTGTAGATTCCCCGTTCTTCCAGTTTTTTCGCGTATCCCCGGCCCACACGCCAGAAATCCGTCAGCGGACGGTGTCCCCACAGATATCTCCGGTAACTCATCTCATCCAGTTCCGCGATACGCACTCCGTCCGCGTCAGGTTCGATGTGCTTTGCCATAATATCCATCGCGATCTTTGCAAGGTACAGATTCGTTCCGATCCCCGCAGTCGCCGTAATTCCGGTTTCTTTCTGCACATTCCGGATCATCCGTGTCGTCAGCTCATGCGCCGACATATGGTATGTCTCAAGATAGGAAGTCAGGTCGATAAAGACCTCATCGATCGAATAGGAATGGATATCTTCCGGTGCCACATATTTTAAATAGATCTGGTAAATTTGTGAACTTTTCTCCATATAGTGGGCCATCTGCGGCGGCGCAGCGATAAAATCCAGCGCAAGATCCGGTCTTTTCGTCAGTTCAACCGCATCACAGGAACTTCCCGTGAATTTTCCACCGGGGGCCCGCCGCCTTCTCTCCCGGTTCACCTCTTCCACCTTCTGCTCCACCTCAAAGAGGCGCGCGCGTCCGGGAATCCCATACGCCTTTAAAGAAGGCGATACCGCAAGGCAGATCGTTTTCGATGTCCGGCTCCGGTCCGCGACGACAAGGTGCGTCGTCATCGGATCCAGTTTTCGATCCACCACCTCAACAGAGGCGTAAAATGACTTCAGATCGATCGCTGCGTAAATTCTGTTTGATCTATCCATCTTGCTCATTCTATCCGCCATAGCCCGTCTCCCTTCCGACATCAATTTCCATTTCCCCCACATACCTTCACAAAATATATGCACTCACTGGCAAGATCAAATTTAAAAAATCCCTATGCGGCCGCGCCGGATCCGCTTCAAACACCTGAATCCGCCCATTATCCGGTCCCCGGTCCTTAAACGCCGGAAACATAAATCCGCAGACCGGCATCCCCGGCTCATAATCTCCGCTCACCGGGCACACCGCACAGATCAGGAACCGGTAAACTTCCTCCGATTCCCAGAGGCTTTCCTTATCCTTTGCCTTTCTCGGAACATCATAATTCCCGTGAAAGAAATAGACCGCATAATCCCCCGACGCCGGATATTTTTCCCCAAACACTTCATAAAAAATATCAAGCAGTGCATCGTTTTTCAGCTCACACTCCCGCAGTGCGCAGAGCAGCTGCCACACACTCCCGGGCTTTTTCTCCTCCCCCGAAAAGACATATTCCTTCAACGCCACATTCGTCTCCGAAAACGGGATCGTCTTCGCGATATCAAGATTCTTCTGCTGATCTGGCAGGGAGAGCTGACGGAAATTCTTATTAAATGTCCCGTCTACAAACCCGTCCCTATCCAGATAAGCCCCTGCAATCCGGTCAAAGCAGTTTCTCTTCAATGTCATTCTTCTCGTAAGCTCCAGCATATCCTCACGGTTGATCTGATTCATATATTTTCTCCGTTTTCTCTGTTATTTAGTCTTAGCTTTTATTCAGTCTTATCTGTCATCTTCCAGCACTCCAAAAAACCTACAGAACCTGTCACCAACATCCCTTACTAATACATAGCCACTAAATGTCTCTGCGGCTTTCCTAATATGGTTTATCTCGATTCCAGACTCAATTCTCTCCCTAAAATCTTATGTTTCCATTATACATTTAGAACATATGTTCGTCAAGTTTTTCTATCTTTTCCTTCTTACAAGACTTACAGGACCTGCTGCCGACAGCCTCTTCCAACTTCATCGCAACAAAAAAGACCCCGCAGAGCATTCACACGCCCCGCAGGATCTCCCCAATTTCTCTTTTCCAAATTTAAATGGAATGCTGTCTCACATACTCCCAGGTATAAGTGCCGCTTTTTCCCTCATCCTCAAGGATAAACGGTGTGATCTCCTTATATCCCTCATCCTCCATCATATTTGCCGCCTCAAGACATGACTCAAGGTTATTTTCAAAATCTACGGAAATATATGGATTCTTGTCGGAATCTCCGTTGCCGTCCTGATCTAAATGTGCAATCGCGTACTGCATATTGGTAACTTCCTTTCTCATAAATATTTTTGATCAACCTGATTATAGCATAGCGCGGATAGGATATCAAGTAAATATCAGTAATTATTCCTGTTTTTATCTTGTCTGTTATTTCCTGTCCTTTCCCTGTTTTCTGTTTCTTCCTAATAAGATGCAGCCTCTGTCCATACGAGTCATTTTTTATCAAAAGATACCGTGAAAATCCTCAAAAACAAAGCCTTTCGTCTTCTTGACAATCCCCAGTGTTCACGCTATAATACAGAGAATGTAAAGCTAAAAATTATAAAGGGTCATTCTGCCCCGAAACAATAAGAAAGGTAAGACGTCATGGCTGATAAGAAACATATTTTAACTTATGCAGGACTGAAAAAATACGAGGATGAGCTTCAGGATCTGAAAGTAAACCGCCGTCGTGAGATTGCCCAGAAGATCAAAGAGGCAAGAGAACAGGGAGACTTATCCGAGAACGCCGAGTACGATGCTGCGAAAGACGAGCAGAGAGATATTGAGTTAAGAATCGAAGAGCTCGAGAAGCTGTTAAAGAACGCGGAGGTCGTTGTTGAGGACGAGGTAAACCTTGACAAGATCAACGTCGGATGTATCGTAAAGGTTTACGATGTCGATTTCGACGAGGAGATGGAATTCAAGCTCGTTGGTTCCACAGAGGCAAACAGCCTTGAGAATAAGATCTCCAACGAGTCCCCGGTCGGACACGCGCTGATCGGAAAACGCGTTGGTGACGTTGTTGACGTTGAGACACAGTCCGGAGTTATCCAGTATAAGGTACTCGATATTAAAAGAGTCGATTGATCGCCGCCGTGTACAGACGGGAAGCTTCCGGGCTGAAAATTCTGTACACGACCGTATCGATCATACACAAAGACTACAGTGAAGGAGAAATAGAAAAGTGGCTGAACAGCAGAATCAGAACAAGAATGCAAATGCAAAAGAGCAGGATATCCACCAGCTCTTAAAGGTGCGCCGCGAGAAGCTTTCTGAGTTACAGACAGAGGGCAGAGACCCGTTCCAGATCACAAAATATGATCAGACAGCTCACAGCGCAGATATCAAGGATCATTACGCAGAATATGACGGAAAGGAAGTTTCCATCGCAGGACGTATTATGTCCAAGCGTGTCATGGGTAAAGCTTCCTTCTGCAACGTCCAGGATCTCAAGGGCAACATCCAGTGCTATGTATGCCGCGATGACCTCGGTGAGGATTCCTACAAAGACTTCAAGAGAATGGATATCGGCGATATCGTCGGCATCAAGGGCTTTGTATTCACAACAAAGATGGGCGAGATCTCTGTTCATGCCCATTCCGTAACACTTCTCTCCAAGAGCTTACAGATCCTTCCGGAGAAGTACCACGGACTTACAAACACAGATACCCGTTACCGTCAGAGATACGTTGACCTGATCATGAACGAGGACGTTAAGAAGACATTCGTTATGCGTTCCAAGATCATCAGCTGCATCCGCAGATACTTAGATGACCTCGGATTCCTTGAGGTCGAGACTCCGATGCTCGTCGCAAACGCAGGCGGTGCTGCCGCGAGACCGTTCGAGACACACTATAACGCTCTCGACGAGGATGTAAAGCTTCGTATCTCCCTTGAGCTCTACTTAAAGAGACTCATCGTCGGCGGTATGGAGCGCGTTTACGAGATCGGCCGTGTATTCCGTAATGAAGGTCTTGATACAAGACACAACCCGGAATTTACTCTTATGGAGTTATATCAGGCATACACGGATTACCAGGGAATGATGGATCTCACAGAGGATATGTTCCGTCATATCGCAAAGCAGATCTGCGGATCCACAACGATTCCGTACGCAGATGTCGAGATCGACCTTGGAAAGCCGTTCGAGCGCCTTACCATGATCGATGCGATCAAGAAATACACCGGTATTGATTTCAACGAGATCACGACAACTGAGGAAGCAAAGAAATTAGCGGATGAGAAGGGCGTTCACTACGAGGATCGTCATGTCCGCGGCGACATCATCAACCTCTTCTTCGAGGAATTCGTTGAGGAGCACCTGATCCAGCCGACCTTCATCACAGACCATCCGATCGAGATCTCCCCGCTTACCAAGAAGAAACCGGGTCACCCGGAGCAGGTTGAGCGTTTCGAGCTCTATATCTATGCCCGTGAGATGTGCAACGCATACTCCGAGTTAAACGACCCGATCGACCAGAGAGAGCGTTTCAAAGCACAGGAAGCAGCACTTGCTGCCGGTGATGACGAGGCAAATACCACTGACGAGGACTTCTTAAATGCCCTTGAGATCGGTATGCCGCCGACCGGTGGTATCGGATACGGTATCGACCGTCTTGTTATGTTATTTACAAACTCCCCGGCGATCCGTGACGTACTGCTCTTCCCGACAATGAAGTCCTTAGATTCCGACAAAAAATCTTCCAAGTCTTCCGTAGCCGCTCCGGCAGCAAAGACTGTTGAGAAGATCGATTTCTCCAACGTTAAGATCGAGCCGATCTTCAAAGAAATGGTTGATTTCGAAACATTCGCAAAATCCGATTTCCGCGCAGTTAAGATTTTAGCCTGTGAAGCGGTACCGAAGTCCAAGAAACTCCTGAAGTTCACATTGGACGACGGAGAGCGCAAGGACCGCGTGATCTTAAGCGGTATTCACGAGTATTACGAGCCGGAAGAGCTGGTTGGAAAGACAGCAATCGCGATTGTGAACCTTCCGCCGAGAAAGATGATGGGAATCGATTCCGAAGGTATGCTGATCTCAGCAGTCCATGAGAAAGATGGCCATGAGGGACTGAACCTCCTGATGGTCGATGACAGAATCCCGGCCGGTGCAAAGCTGTACTAATAACGAAACAATCTACTGTGCCCGGGTGGTTCCTTACGGAGCCGCCTGGGCACATTCTTTTTACATTAAAATACGCATCACATCGCCATTGATCTGATAACGGGAATGTGATGCGTACTTTTTTCATATGAATGTCTCCTGATCGCGGGTTACAGGACCCGCGATTTTACCATTCAGCCGTTCTACTTCGTGATCTGGAAGGACCGGTTGATCGGGGAGGCCAGATAGTTACCGCCAAGGACAACGACTGTCATGGTATAACGTCCCGGTTCTGTCGGCGGAGTTGTGGTGCTGGAGTATGCTCTCCATTTGCTTGTAAATCCGGAGGGATGAAGCGTTTTCTTTTTCATATCTGTATCCTCATGTTTCTCTTTAATTTTTTATTTTTCCTTACTTCTCTTTTTCATCACAAGACCTGCCGCCAGAAGGACCGCGCCTGCGGAGAGCAGGATCCCTACCGGCCACCACAGCTGTCCTGTCTGGGGAAGCTTCTTTTCGTTCTCCACGGTTGTCTCCGTAGATGTCTCTGTTTCACTCTCTGCCGTACTCTCCTCCACTCTGGTTTCCGACTGTGTCTCCGCATCTGTGATCGTCACCGTCTCGTCAGCCGCTGTTGTGATCGTCGGCTTCTTATTCGGAGTCGGATCCCAGTCGTCATCATCGCTGTCATCATAATAACGGGTCGGAGAGGTCGGATTCGATGGATCCGTCGGGTTTGTGGGTTCCGTTGGGTTTGTCGGGTTTTCCGGTTCTTCAATATCACACTTGATATCTGCTTCCGCCGCGGCACCGCCCGCTTCCACGAGAACCGGTGCCGGAATGTAGGTCTTGCCGCCAACGGTCAGTGGATCCCCCGTCACAAGATAGAGAGTCTCTCCATCCGGAAGATTCCGAAAAACCACATGCTTTCCGCTTCCCGTTCCGGTCCGGTAAGGCTGGATCCCCTGCGCCTTCACAAAATTTGTCAGAGTGATCGCAGCCTCTCTGGAACCACCTCCGGAAACATCCGCACCGGATGCCTGAAATTTCTCATTCAGCACATAGACACCCGCCTGTTTTTCTGCAACCCGATAGAGATATACCGTCATTCCGGCCTGTTCTGTTTTTATGTTCAGACTACCCCGCTGTGCCGCGTAGGACGGATTTTGAAATATCACCATCCATACCGCAAGCACGGCAAAAATAAAGCCCAGGATCTTATTCTTTTTCCGAATTCCTGTCATCTTGGATTCCTTCCTTCTACATCGATTTCTGTATCTGATCTACATGCTTCTTTTTCTCTTCCCTGCTGCTGCCGCTGTGCCCATAAACAGGAGTCCAAGACCCGTGAACATTCCCCGTCCCATTCCGCCTGTGGACGGAACCTTCTTATCGAGGACCGCACCTTCCACGGAGTCATGTTCTCCATCGTTGACCCAGGCTTCGTTAAACAGCTCGTCCCCCTGGATCGCGTCGTCTGTCACGACCGCTTCATAGGTCACTGTAATCGGATTTTCACCCGTCAGATCTTCATAATCGATGATTCCGGTATTAAAGAGGTTTACAAGATCAACCTCAACCCGGAATGCGTTGGAACCACTGGCTGTTACCGTGTAATACCCGGAAGGAACTTCTTTTCCATCCCTGCCCGCAGTCACACGGAGCGTACCGTCGATAAACTTCAGATACCGGCTCATCTCATCGTGGAAGACCATGGTCTCCACAACAGAATCCGGGATCGCATATTTTTCATCTGCTAAAAGGAACTGTCTGGCAATCTCATTGTCGTAGTTGTCCCTGATTACGCTTCCCGCTCTTCCGGCACCGGATGCGCTGTACATGCGGACTGTCTCCGCACCGGACGCACTGTGTACGCGGACTATTCCCGCGCCGGACGCACTATGTACGCGGACTTTGCGAATCTCCCTTGCGGAGTTTGCCGGTGAGGCGTTGGATGCCGTTACAACATAGCGTGC
Source organism: Clostridium sp. AM25-23AC (assembly GCF_003435125.1). Classification (NCBI taxonomy): domain Bacteria; kingdom Bacillati; phylum Bacillota; class Clostridia; order Eubacteriales; family Clostridiaceae; genus Clostridium; species Clostridium sp. AM25-23AC. Next base: position 53,245 of record NZ_QWGI01000001.1, read on the forward strand.
AAGCAGCTTTGGAAGACTGGAGTTCAGTGTAAACTTGATCTTCTTTCCCTGACTTACGGTTCCGATCTCATCCTCGCCGTCTGCCTTTTTATCGATCGGATAACTTGTCGTCTCGTAGATGTCCGCGCCATGAGCCGCCTTGATCTGGAATCCCGTCTCATATCCGCCGGAAGCTACCGATACGATATGACGGTTTTCCGGAAGGTCATCATCTACCTTCGCCACAGCCGCCAACGAAGAAAATGCCATGGCAGCCGTCATCGCAGCAGCGGCTGCGGTGACGGTCATGAAACTTTTCCATGATTTTTTCATGTCTCTACCTCGTTCTCATAACTAGCAACAATCCGAAAAGTCTGAATTACTGTTCTTCTTTCTTTTTCTTACCTGTCACGATCACAGCACCTGCTGCAACTCCCATCAGGGCGATTCCTGCTGCTGTGAAGGCTTTTGTTCCAACTCCACCGGTGGACGGAACATCTGGATCGATGACCGGGCCGTCAACGATATCCTCTTCGCTGTCGTTGACCCATGCACGGTTCTCCACCTTGTCTCCATTGATAACACTGTCTTTTACCGTTGCGTCATAAGATACGACGATCTGTGCCGCATTCTTCAGCTGATCATACGAGATCTGACCATCATTAAACGCTGCCACAAGTCCTACTGTTACCCGGAAAGTCTCACCTTCAAGATCTGTACGCACCATGTAATATTTCTCCGGCAGTTCCACAAGCTTTCCATTATTCATGATTTCGACTTTCAATGTAGCCTGATTAAGAGAAAGATTACTGCTCATCTTATCATGGAATATCAGCTGATAAGACTTCTTTTCTATAATATATGGTCTGTCATCATCTGGTCTGTCGTCATTTGGAGTACGTCTTTTTACCTGCGCTGACAGTGACTGCGGCAGATTGGATTCCAGTGTAAAAGAAATAACATCTCCTGGCCTTGCTGCCTCGATACGGTCCTGACCATCCGCTTTTTTGTCCACCGACGGTTTACTTTCCTTATCGCTGTCCCAGTAAATTCCATCTTTAAAATAAGTGAACGTTTTGATCAGATTGTTTTCATCAATTCCCGTAATGCTCAACGTTCTGGATCCACTTTCATTCGCTGCATCCACCAACTCCTCGATCTTTGCTTTGGATCCATCCGGATTTAATCCGGCATCAATGCCAAAATCTTCAATTCCTGTCACTCTCCAGCAGCCTTCGCTGTTCTCCGGCGCATGATATGTCGCATAAAATTCAATGGTTCCCGGCTCCACCGCCTCAACATAAAAACTGTTTGCGCCCATCTCATTGGAGGTCAATACTGGTGAGATCGTTTTCCCGTTTTCTCTCAGATTCACAAGTCCCACAAGTGCATTCACAAATGTGTTTCCAGAGATATCCGCGCGAACAGCCCCTGTATTACTCTGATCCTGAATCACTACTTTGGCGCGCAGATCATCCGTACCGGTTACCTTATTATTCTTAAAACTCAGCACTCCGCCATCCGAGCCGCCGCCAAAATATCCATGAATAGCAAAGCTACAGTCACGGAACGTATTCCCACTGACCATATTTCCAGATTCCGGAACTACAAAATTATCTCCAAAGAATTCAACTGCCTGCTTAAAACCTGAAATTTTACAATTTTTCACATCAAATCCCGGACTGTCAAATAAAATACCATCCGCAAATTGTGAATCTGTTCCCTTGATCGTACAGTTTTCAACATGAAGAGAAAAGCCAGTTCCACCTACTGCGCCATTGTGATTGGAAACCGCTGCTGTAAACTTTCCCTCTTCAGCCGGTACATTTCCAGCATCAATTGTAAGTCCTTTTAAAGTAATATTACTGCCAAACGCGTTAATTCCGCCAGCATCTGAAAGGTTGTCTGCCACTGACGCATTCATCACCTGAATAACGCTGTTTTTCTCTCCCTCAACCGTGATGTTCTTAAAATCTGCCGGAATTGTAAATCGGTCATATGTACCAGACTTTATTTTGATGGTCCACCCATCTTTATTTCCGTTCCCCGAGATCTGATTTATGGCCTCCTGGATATCCCCGGCTCCATCCTTCGCGTCAGCAACCGCTGTCTTTGACTCCAGATCGAGAGTTGCCCCAAAAGCGGTTCCTGAAAATGCTGTCATCGCTGCTGCCGCTGTGCAGACTACTAAAACCTTGTTCATTTTCTTTTTCATTTTCGATTCCCTCCATGTCAATTTATGTCGAAAAAAGCTCCGTTTTCACTTTTTGTGAACCGGCGCATTTTTTTCATCATTCTTCCGGTTCTGTTACCCGGTGTCCGCGGACAAGGAGCCTGTGGGTATTTACCCCATACGGAGTACAGGTATAAAGCGTCACAAGGTCTTTTCCGTTCTGGACATAAAGTTCTTCCGTCTCTTCCGGAAGTGTTACGAGGATCTGATCCACCTCATACGTGAATGTCTCGTTTAAGACATCCAGAGTGAACCGATCTCCCACTTCTAGTTTGTCCAGGTCAGTGAACAGTTTCGCCTTCACAAGACCGTTATGGGCGGCCAGCACACAATGGGTATTTTCACCGCCCACCGGCAGGCTTGTCCCATACCAGAAACCGGCGCCCGACTGAAGCGCCCGCTCTTCCGTTCCGTGGTAAATGGGAACGTGGACCCCGATCTTCGGAATGTCCACATATCCCATCATCCCTGTTTCCCATGGATCCAGAAGGTGGTCAAGCTCCTCCCGTTCCTCTGCGGGAACCAGAAACTGTTCCTCTTTCTTTGCAAGTCTTTCATTGTACTCTCTGGCCGCCTGGATCATTCCTTCGCAGTCGATCCCCTGAAACCGGTCATACGCCGCGATCGCCTTGTTGAACTGATACTGATAGTACCAGTCACAGATATGCGGGTACAGAAAAATTCCCAGTCCCAAAAGAAACATGACTGCTATGAGGATCCCGCGCCCGGTGAGCCATGAAGGTTTCCTGCCGGAATTACCGGATCCATGCTCCATTTGCATCTACCTGATATCCATCCGGTGTTGTGGTGTTCGCAAGTATTGCGCCAAGTGTTCCCTTGTCGGATGCTGTGTTGAAGTAATACCACTTGCCGTCGATCTCATGCCAGCCGGTGTACATGTGTCCTCTTGTGTTGTCCCGTTATCCTCCGTGAACCCGCCGCCCTCTAAGATCCAACGTCCGGACTTACCAGCTGCGTTTGTGGCTTTGCCTCTTGTGGAGGTGCTATAGTCATAATCACTGCCACTGCCGCTTGATCTCCACTTGTAGGTGATCGTGAAGGTCGTTCCATCTTTTCCTACAATATATCCAACCGGGAATTTATCCCAGGTCTGATCGCTGTAACTGCTGCTCTTACCCTTGGATGCAGGAATATCCGCAAGCGTGAGTTTCGTTCCAACCTCAAAGGTCTTTGTAAGTTCTGTCTGACCGTTCTCAGTAAATGTTCCGTTATATGCAGCTGTCTTGTTAAGCTCAATATCCGGATCTGTAGCTGTTGACGCTGTTCCATCAAAGTTATATTTCTTTGCAGCCGGTGTCAGCGTACCAGATGGTTCACCTGACACATCCGCCAACGACACCCCCGGCACAGGCCCAACTACCATACAGGCCGTCATGAGTGCTGCCAGAACACGTTTTTTTATTCTGCGCTTCTTCATCTCTCTTTTCCTCCTTTTTTTCGAATCGTGGATCGTAACTGTATCTCTGTCGAACAGTTACTGTGAGTCAATATTTCAATTGCTGCACACAAGATTCTTCTGCCTCTTTATGCTCACAAAGCTCCTCCTTTCCCCCTTGTTCCTTAAAATTTTATAAAAATCACTCCCTAAACTGCATTCTATGTAGCAAAGCTGCCCGGTATTCCTGCGGTTGGAAGTGTTTTTATCAGTATTGTGATCCCCCTGCGTCCTCAGGAATTTTCTTCGCGATATTTCGCTAAAAATGGATCATATAACCGCTTTTCCGCGTCCAGCCGCGCCTGAACTGCCTCCTCATAGGTTGCGAAGCTGCCAAGATTGTAGGATTTTCCCTGAAAGCCAATGGAGGCTCTCCATCGGTTGTTTTCTCTTCTGTATACTTCGCGATGACCGGAAGTATTATTGGAAAATGTCTTTCTGCACGCGATCCGCTCCACACAGGTTCCGTCCATAAAATGGATGGCTTTCTTCATATTTACCTTTCTCTGTGCTTCCTGAAGACAGCCGCAGCTTCTTGTGACCCCGGAGCGGAGATTCTCTTTTCGGCAGATGCATTGTTTTCCACAGTCACACTGGCAAAGCCAGTAGTCACTCATCCTTCCCGGACGATCCGCGCGATCACCTTCGGACGATCCACTTTGCTCCATCGTACCTTCCTTTTTTTCTGTCAGCTCCGCTGCAGGTCCCAGAACCACAAGCCTGCCGTACCGCTGTCCGGTGAGATCAAGGCGTTTTTCCTGGATTCGGATCCGTCTCCTGCAGCCACAGTTCTTCGTATGTCCGTTTTTCAGGTGTGAATCTTCTACGGTGCATGTATTCCCGCAGTCACACTGACACCGCCAATAGGTTTTCGGTTTCCCTGAAATCTTCACTTTTTCAATTACCACGAGACTTCCGTATCGTTTTCCGATCATACATTTTTTCATTCAAAAAAGCCGTCCATGACATAATGTGTATTATGTCATGGACGGCTTGTCTTAGACGATCCTTCATCGTTCTTATATGAAATTTTCATACTTTTTACGCTTTCTAAAGTTAATTTAAAAAAGTATCCGATCTGCGAGTCTGCTTCCAGGACCGCATGTTTTTTTGAAAATCACTCGTCTAATCTGCCTGCAAAAGCTGCTCGCAAGATTTTTTCAAGATTCATGCATTCCACGAATACATTTCTCAATTCCAAAATTCCAGAAATTCTTGTATTTCCGACGAAATCCGACTTTTTCTCCAGGCAAGAAGGACCTCTGTTGTAAAATCGGCATCACAGACCTCACATGATTTCAGCTTATCCGAAAGTTCCAGCATCGAAGTCGGCAGGATCGCGATCCCCATTCCCCGTTCCGCCATCGTGATCGCGGTCCTTGCATCCTCACAGGCAAGGTAGATATCGCAGACAAGTCCCGCCTCCTCAAACTTCGAGGCGATATATTTCTGAAACCGGTGGGACAGGATCAGGGGCTGTTCCGAGAGCTCCTGCAGATGGAGCGATGTGCGTCCTTTTAAAAGAGGGAACTCCGGAACTGCCATGGCGAGAAGGCGTTCCTCCGCCAGAGTTCTCGTCTCACAGCCCCTTAACGTAATTGGCGTGCGCAGGGTCGTGAGGTCAAGGATCCGGTTCTCAAGCTGATCCCTCATCGTGAATGTGGATCCCTCGTGGATATCAAAATGGATATTGGGATGGCTTTTTGCAAAACGCATCAGGTAATGGGACATCATGGACACGGTGGACGGAGTCATTCCGATATGGATCGTCGCCGCCTGACTTGATTTTATGACCTCACGCTTCGTTACCTCCGAGAGCATCAGGATCTTTCCCGCCTGTTCGTAGAGCGTTTTTCCTGCCTCCGTCAGTGTGATATGCTTCATGCCGCGGATAAAAAGCGGCACCTGAAGTTCCTCCTCCAATATTTTCATCTGGTAGCTTAGCGGCGGCTGTGTCATATGAAGCTCTCTCGCCGCACCGCTGATGGTTCTGGCGTCAACGATGGCCCGGAAGTATTCCAACTGTCTGATCTCCATCATCTCTCCTGTCTGACCGGCGATCTGCGGACCTCCACTCTCGCAGCGGTGCGAATTGTGGAGTCCGGATCCCGGATCGTAAAAATCATAGTCTGAATGCAAAGAATCTTCTTGTATTATATAAATTTTATTTTATTTCTATACAAAAACAATAATTTACATATATTATAGGGGATGCTATACTTGAAACGCAAGAGAAAATTTAGAAAGGATCGAATCGAATCTACCATGCATATGAAACGGATTGATTTTGAAAACGGAACCATAACGGGCAATATCCTCGGAGCCGCGCTCCCCATGCTGATTGCCCAGATCTTAAACCTTCTATATAATATCGTGGACCGCATCTACATCGCGCGGATCCCGGAGATCGGAACAGCCGCTCTCGGCGCGGTCGGCTTATGCTTTCCGATCATTGTCATCATCACAGCCTTCAGCAATCTCTTTGGAACCGGCGGTGCACCGCTCTTCTCGATCTTCCGCGGGAAAAAGGACCCTGACACAGCAAGGCGCATTATGAACACTTCTTTTACAATGCTCTGTGTCTGCGCGGTGATCCTGATGGCGGTCGGCTTCCTCTTCGCCCGCCCGATCCTGATCCTCTTCGGCGCTTCCGCTGAGGCCATCGTTTACGCCTATCCGTATATGATGCTCTATCTGATCGGAACCCTGCCGTCGATGATCGCGGTCGGCATGAACCCGTTTATCAACGCCCAGGGCTACTCCAGCATCGGCATGTTATCCGTCGCGATCGGTGCCGGAACGAACCTTGTGCTTGATCCGCTCTTTATTTTTGCCCTCGGACTCGGCGTCCGCGGCGCAGCCATCGCCACCGTGATCTCCCAGTGCCTATCTGCCGCCTTCGTCGTGTTTTTCCTCACGAAAAAATCCGAGTTGAAGCTGCGGTTCCTTCATAAGAATGAGATCCCGGAATGTACCGGACACGCGAAAAATATCCTCAGCCTCGGTGCAGCCGGATTTATCATGCAGCTCACCAACAGCCTCGTAACGATCTGCTGCAACAATATTCTTTCCGTCGCCGGCGGTGATATCTATATCTCCGTCATGACCATCATCTCCAGTGTGCGCCAGCTTGTTGAGACTCCGATCCACGCCATGGTAGAGGGAACCTCCCCAATCCTGAGCTACAACTACGGTGCCCGCAGACCGGGACGCGTGCGGAAATCCATTCTGATCATGAGTCTCCTCGTTTTCGGTTACACGGCCGTCATGTGGAGCATGATCATCCTCATCCCGGAAACGCTGATCCGTATTTTCAGCTCGGACGCGGCGCTGATCCAGGATGCAGTTCCGGCGCTGAACATGTATTTTGCGGCTTTTATCTTTATGGACCTCCAGTACATCGGTCAGGCGGTATTTAAATCCCTGAACAAGAAGGTCTTTGCGATCTTCTTCTCCCTGCTCCGCAAGGTATTCATCGTTGTACCGCTGACCTACTTTCTCCCCTACGCCATGCATATGGGAACCGACGGCGTATTCCTCGCTGAGCCGGTCTCCAATGTCATCGGCGGAACCGCCTGCATTCTCACGATGCTGATCACGATCATGCCTGAGCTGAAACGGATCGAGGTTGAGAACCGCAGGGCGGCATAAAAACTTAAAGCGTTTTTTGCAAAAAAATAGAAGCTCTCCTCTGAGCTTCTATTTTTTTCTGATCTTCGCCACAAAGAATCCCTCAAACAGGTCATCCGGTCCCACGAGGAGCGTCCCCGGCATCGCGTTCGGAAGTAACGGAAGTTCCTTCGTCCACTCTTCCCCGATCGGTACAAGCTCTCCGCCTGCACTCTTTAACACGCGCTTTAAGAGGACTTCGTTCTCCTCTTTTAAGATCGAGCAGGTGGAGTAGACCATCTCATGTCCGGATTTTAAAAGCTTCAGCGCCTTTTTTAACAGTTCTTCCTGGGTTCTCGCGGATCTTTCCACAAGTTCCTTTGAGATCTTTGTCCGGCAGACGCCGTCCCGCACTTCTACGGTTCCGCTTCCGCTGCAGGGCGCGTCTAAGAGGATCCGGTCGAAGGAAAAGAAATCGTCAAGCTTTCTTGCGTCCTCCACCATCACGTAGGTTCCGGATGCCCCCTGCTTTTCCAGATTGTATTTTAACTTTTCCGACCGCGCCTTATTCTTCTCGCAGGCCGTGATCTGCGCCTGATTTCCCGTCATCGCCGCCATCTGGGTCGTCTTTCCGCCCGGAGCGGCAGCCATATCGAGGACGGACTCTCCCGCCTTTGGACCGAGAAACAGCGGCGGCAGCATGGAGGAAAGGCTCTGGAGATAGATTCCGCCTTCCTTATAGATCGGAAGTTCCTGGATCTCCGGCTCCCTTGCACCCTCGATGATCATCGCGTCCTCATACCATGATACATTTTTAAACGCGATCCCGGCACCGGTAAGTGCCTGCTCCACCGAGTTCCGGTCCGCCTTTAGGGGATTGACCCGGAGTGTCACCGGGCGTCTCGCCTGATATCCCGCGAGGATCTTCGCGAAAGCTTCCTCTCCATACTGTTTTTTCAACATCTCTTCCAGAAATCCCGGAATCATCTGTTCCATAACCTGCTCCTTATCGATCTTTTCTTATCTCTTATCACAATTCACAAAAATATGTAACGATTCAGTACCTTCACAGTTACGCGCAGACCTGCTGAGCAGTTACCTTTCTGCACTTTAACACTTAAAGTTAAAGACATTGAGTCCTGTCTCCTCATCTTTTACACGATCCACAACTCCGTCAATCACCGTAATCACCATCTCGCAGGTCGCTCCGATAATGCCATGACTTAAATGCCCGCCGTACACATTGCCCTTCGCGTCGGCTGCCGCCGCGTGGATGTGGCTGTAATACTTGCCGTCCATCGTGTTGATGGTTCCTGTGAAGGAGACAATCTCAAACATTCCCTCGAAATCATTTCCCATAAACTGACGCCTTTCCAGATCATAAATTCCTACGGTCATGGAAGAAAATGTACCTAATGCGCTGACGCTCGCAAGCTTCACATCCTCAAGCATCGCGATGCGCTTCATCTTCTCAAGAACGTCCTCACCCTGATCGATCCTTGCTACGATCGTATTTCCAAATCTACGGTATTCCATCATTACCTCCTTCTATGCGCACCTACACCTCCCTGCCAACAAACCTTCGCCCTGCTGCAGAATTGTGTTCTCCGGTGTGCAAAACAACATTCATTTTTTATTGTCTGATTTCTATTATAAGACAAATTTTGTATACACGCAACACTCACAGAGCTTACAACTTCTATCTGAAACTCACCTCTGAAACTCTTATCGAATTCCACAATCAGCTTCTACCCGGCACACATGCTGCAAAAGAACCATATCCCCGGCATTACACTCTCTTATAATCCGGTGCCACCGCGCACCCGATTCCCATTCCGCCCGGTCCGATATGGCAGGATACGCCGAGGGACAGATTATCATAGAGAAGCGGAACGCCCGGAAATGCCTCCCTGATCTCCTCGACCCATGCCGCATTCTCCTCGTCCGTTCCGCTGGAGGCCGCCAGAAGGTGAAGGGCGCCGTCATTTAACGCGTCCTGAAAGTTATCCCGGATCTCTGCCTGCATGGCCTCGATGGCCGCCTTCTTTGCTTTTACGATCCCGTGACATTTCTTAAAGGAGTCCAGCTTTCCTGTCTGCAGCTTCAGGATCGGCTTAATATGAAACACAGATCCCAACGCCGCTGCCGCCGGTGTCACTCTTCCGCCTTTCTTTAAGCACTCCAGCGTCTGGAGCGCGATATAGATCATCATCCGGTCTCCCGCCCTTTCAAGAAGATCACGGATCTGTTCCGCCTCATATCCTTTTTTGATCATATCCAAGGTATCTAATACCATCTGGTGGAGCGGAGCCGCAACCTGTCCGTCATCGACAACGAGAACGCGCCCCTCATACGCTTCATCCTTCGCCAACATCATCGCTGTCTCGTAGGAACCGCTGAGACCGCTGCTGATCGGTAAATAGAGGATCTTCTCAAACTGCTCCAGCGCCTTATCCCAGATTTCCATCACCGCAGTCGGGGATGGCTGGGACGTCGTAATATCCGCTCCGGCCGCCAGCTTCTCAAAAAAAAGTTCGCGGGACAGGGTCACGCTCTCGTAATAGCACTCCCCATCGATGTAAAACGGCATCGGCAGGACAAAAATCCCAAGCTTTTCCGCCTCTTCCTGACTGATACTGCTGTGACTGTCTGTTACGATTCCAATCTTTTTCATATAGGTATTTCCTCTTTCATTCTCTGATCCGACGCAGCCGGATTTCTGTAAAATCAAATCATTTTTGTCTAAAATATTTTGAACATCTAAATATCGTAACATTTTCATTCTTTCCAGTCAATAGGGTGGACGCAAAAAATGACAGATTGTCACTATTGTAAATCGTAAACAACTGAAAACACGCTTCGCGAGTTTCCCCTTGTTATCGCGACAGTCGCCAAGGTCTCGCGCAAGCGCGGACTTTGGCTCGTTGTTCGCGTAAATAAAAGGCGCTGTGTCACATCTTATTTTCCATGACACAGCGCTCAAAATTTTTCCTGGTATTTCCCTTGCAGTTTTATGTAAACTGCATATTCATACAGCCGGGAATCTCTTCCTGCATATATGATACTTATTTGGTAACTGTTCAGTAGGTCTGCGCACTTGCTGCGCTGACCGTAAGAAAACATAGGCTGGAAGGCAAAAATCCCATCAGCGAAGCTGATCTGGAATGGATTTTTGCACGTAACTATGAAGGTACTGAATAGTTACCTTATTTGTAATTTACGATCTTTCCGAAATCAGCCTTTAAGGATGCGCCGCCGACAAGTCCTCCGTCGATATCCGGCTGTGCGAAGAGCTCAGCAGCATTTCCGGCGTTTACAGATCCACCGTACTGGATGCGGATCGCTTCCTTTGTTGCCTCGTCGTAGATCTCACCGATGCACGCACGGATCGCTCCGCAGACTTCCTCAGCCTGCTCTGTGGTAGCTGTCTTTCCGGTTCCGATCGCCCAGATCGGCTCGTAAGCGATCACAGCAGTCTTTGCCTGATCTGCTGTCACGTTCTGGAACGCGATCTTCACCTGTTTGCGGATCCAATCCAGAGTGATTCCCTGTTCTCTCTGAGTAAGAGTCTCACCGCAGCAGATGATCGGGGTCAGTCCATGCTCGAATGCCTTTAAGACTTTCTTATTGACAGTCTCATCTGTCTCAGCAAAGTACTCTCTTCTCTCGGAATGTCCGATGATCACATATTTTACGCCGGCATCTGTCAGCATGTTCGGGGAGATCTCGCCTGTGTATGCGCCCTTCTCCTCGAAATACATATTCTCAGCACCAACCTCAATGTTTGTTCCCTCGCATGCCTTTACGACAGGAATGATGTCGATAGCCGGTACGCAGAATACAACGTCCGCTTCCTCCGTCTTAACAAGCGGCTTTAATGTCTCAACGAGTGCCACTGCCTCGGACGGAGTCATGTTCATTTTCCAGTTTCCAGCGATAATTTTCTTTCTTGCCATGATTATCTACCCCCATATATACCAATTTTATATCACAAAATCCGGGACGGGATCGCCGTCCCGGATCTGGAATCTCGGACACTATAATATTTACAGCCAGGAAAGTAAATGCGTACATTTGCTCCCCACCGTGCATCTTCTTGTTTTTATTTCATAAAAACAAGAAGCCGGGGGCGCGCCCCCTATGCCTGAAAAGACCTGAAAAGGCTTATGCAAGCGAGCTTGCAGCGCCTTTTCATGCCTTTTCAGGCGCACTGTGTACTGGTTTCATTCATTATTTGTCATCCGCTGCGGCAACGCCCGGAAGCTCTTTTCCTTCCAGGAACTCTAAGGATGCGCCGCCGCCTGTGGAGATATGGCTCATCTTGTCACCGAAGCCGAGCTGGTTGACTGCTGCCGCGGAATCACCGCCGCCGATGATCGTTGTAGCATCTGTCTCAGCAAGTGCTTTCGCAACCGCGATCGTACCTGCAGCGAGAGTCGGGTTCTCGAATACACCCATCGGTCCGTTCCATACAACCGTCTTTGCGTTCTTTACAGCTTCTGTGTAGAGCTTGCAGGTCTCCGGTCCGATATCAACGCCCTCTTTGTCTGCCGGGATCGCATCTACGGAAACGTACTCAACCTCAACCGGTGCGTCGATCGGGTTCGGGAACTCAGCAACAACGGTTGTATCAACCGGAAGGAGAAGCTTCTTTCCAAGCTTTTCTGCCTTCTCCATCATCTCCTTGCAGTAGTCGATCTTTGTATCGTCAACTAAGGACTTACCGATCTCCTTGCCCTGTGCCTTTAAGAAGGTATAAGCCATACCACCGCCGATGATGAGGGTATCACACTTCTCAAGCAGGTTGGAGATCACATTTAACTTATCAGCAACCTTTGCACCGCCGAGGATCGCTACGAACGGACGAACCGGATTCTCAACCGCGTTTCCAAGGAACGCGATCTCTTTCTCCATCAGGTAGCCGACTACGTTGGAGCCGCCCTTTGCGGAGATGAATTTTGTAACACCTGCTACGGAAGCGTGTGCTCTGTGGGAGGAACCGAACGCGTCGCATACATAATCGTCTGCGAGATCCGCGAGCTCTTTGCTGAACTTCTCGCCGTTCTTTGTCTCCTCAGCGCCGCGGAAACGTGTATTCTGAAGAAGGACTACGTCCCCTTCTTTCATAGCATCCACTGCCTTTGTTGCAGCTTCGCCGGTTACATTGTAATCAGAAACGAATACAACTTCCTTGCCAAGCTTTGCGGAAAGGCTCTTTGCAACCGGTGCAAGGGATTCTCCCTCGTTCGGTCCGTTTTTAACTTTTCCGAGGTGGGAGCAAAGAATTACCTTGCCGCCATCGTTGATCAGCTTCTGGATCGTCGGGAGAGCCGCGTTGATACGTGTCTCATCTGTGATCTCGCCGTTCTTAAGCGGTACATTGAAATCGCAGCGGACTAAAACTCTTTTACCTTTTACGTTGATATCATCAACTGTTTTCTTATTTAAAGACATGTCGGAATTCCTCCTTGATATTTTCTGACAGACATCTGCCTGTCTTCCGCCCCACGGCAGCCGCCGGAGTCTTTCGCGGGAGGCGGGCTTTCGCGCGCTTTCCGTGTAAAAAAGAATGTGCCTTGGCACATTCTCGCGCCTCGTGCGGTCGCTTGCGACAGTCTACATCTTCGCGCGAGTGCGCATCTTTGGCACGTCAGTGCCTTTTTATGCAACAGGGAATTCCTCGTAATTTCCTGTTACATAAAAAAGGGATCCGGTCCTCAACAGACCGGACCCCTCAGTGAGTCTAATTTGTCACAATTTCTGTGGACCGATTAAGCATTTAACAGTTTTCCGAAGTGCTTAATTGTACGAACCATCTGGCTTGTGTAGGAGTTCTCGTTATCGTACCAGGATACAACCTGAACCTCAGATGTGTTCTCGTCGATCGGGAGAACCATTGTCTGTGTTGCATCGAAGAGAGAACCGTATCTCATACCAACGATATCGCTGGAAACGATCTCATCTGTGTTGTAGCCGAAGGACTCGTTGGAAGCTGCTTTCATTGCTGCGTTGATGGATTCCTTTGTCGGCTGGCCCTTAACAACAGCTGTTAAGATCGTTGTGGAACCTGTCGGTGTAGGAACACGCTGAGCAGAACCGATGAGCTTGCCGTTTAATTCCGGAATTACAAGGCCGATTGCCTTTGCAGCGCCTGTGCTGTTCGGAACAATGTTGATCGCTGCTGCACGGCTTCTTCTCTTATCGCCCTTTCTCTGCGGTCCGTCAAGTGTCATCTGGTCGCCTGTGTAAGCGTGGATCGTGCACATGATACCGGACTGGATCGGGTAAGAGTCGTTTAATGCCTTTGCCATCGGAGCGAGGCAGTTTGTTGTACAGGAAGCAGCGGAGATGATGTGGTCATCTTTGCTTAATGTCTCGTGGTTTACGTTGTAAACGATCGTCGGAAGATCGTTTCCTGCCGGAGCGGAAATGATAACGTGCTTAGCGCCTGCATCGATATGAGCCTGTGCTTTTGCTTTGGATGTGTAGAAGCCTGTGCACTCAAGAACAACGTCTACACCGATCTCGCCCCACGGAAGCTCAGCTGCGTTTGCTTTCGCGTAGATCTTGATCTCTTTGCCATCAACAGTGATAGAATCCTCACCGTAGGATACTGTATCCGCAAGAGCATATCTGCCCTGTGTGGAATCATATTTTAAAAGGTGTGCGAGCATCTCCGGAGAAGTTAAGTCGTTGATCGCAACGATCTCGAATCCTTCTGCGCCAAACATCTGTCTGAATGCAAGACGGCCAATACGGCCAAAACCATTAATCGCAACTTTAACTGCCATTTTTCTTTTCCTCCTAGAAAATGATGTGTGGTCGTTTCATAACCATTCAGCATGTCCGCACGTTTCACGGAACATAAAGGATACTCTGAAACGCCAAACAGTTATGATTGTTAAATATTAATCAACCTTGGTTTTATTGTACATAATTCTGCCAGAAATAGCAAGTCCTTTTTACAAACTTTTCCCAATATGAATCGAAGATTTTCTCCTTTTTTCGGCAAAAGCCGGGAATCCCTCTTTTTTTCGTCATCTTTCCTCTTGAAACTCCTTCTTTTTTTTTTTATACTAAGGCATAAATATCAATACCCTGTATTCCACTATGGAGGACACGTTTCATGATGCAGAAATTTCGAAAACTATCCCTGGAGAGCCAGTTGTTTTTCAGCTTTATGGCAGTGTCCGTCTGCCTGCTGCTCCTCTCCTTAAGTATAACCCTTTTTTCGACGATTACACGTCAGCGTCAGGAGATCGATAAAAACATCAGCGCCCTCGCCGCCTATGTCGCCTCCATGGACAATGTTGTCTCCATGCTGGAAAACGGTTATCCGGACGGATCCGCCAATGAAGCTCTGGATTCCCTGTCTGAAAATTTTCCCGATCTCAATGTCATAGCCATTTATAATACGACCGGGCTGCGGTTCTACCACACAAACCGGAAGGAGACGGGGGAAACCTTCGTCGGCGGCGAGGAGGAGGCAATATTAAAAGGAAGCCAGCCCTATATCACCATCGGCTACGGTACAAACGGTTCCCAGCGGCGGGCTTTCCATTCGATCCGGAACAGCGACGGAGCGATCATCGGATTCGTTATAGCGTCGGTCTTCAACACTTATATCTCCGAGCAGATCCACGAGGTCTTTCCTACCTATTTATTAGCAGCGATGGTCATGCTGCTCGTCAGCATCCTTCTGTCTCACGGACTCGTCTCCCTTCTCCGGGATTCCCTGATGGGACATCATCCGACGGAGCTTCTCGACCTGTATCTGCGTCAGGATACCGTGCTGAATGCACTGGAGGAGGGGCTTGTCGCCACGGATTCCACCGGTTCCGTGGTCTACGCAAATCAGGCGGCAGAAAATCTCTTTCATGTCCTGCCTGAAAAACCGGAGGATCCGCCTTCTGTCTCCCCGGACGATGGGACTTCCGGACAGGAACGGACTGAACCTCTTATGGAAGGACGCACTTTCAGGGATTTCTTCCCGGAATCCCAGGCAGACCGGGTCCTCGCGTCCGGCACACCGTCCTACCACCGTGCCTGCACCTGTGAGAACCGAAGACTTCTGGTCAGTGAGATTCCGGCAGACACCCAGACGGAGCATCCGGTGATCCTCACGATCATCAATGACCAGACGGAGATGGAGACGGTCATGGACGAGCTCACCGGAGCAAAGGCGATGCTTGACACACTGCGCGCCTTCAACCACGAATTTTTAAATAAGCTCCACGTGATCCTGGGCTACCTCCAGACCGGTCAGACGGAGGAGGCCATCAACTTCATTATCAACAGCAACCTTGTCTCCAGCCAGTCGATCCGCCAGACTGCGGACTGTCTGCGCGTATCAAAGATCTGCGCCCTTGTGATCGGAAAAATGATGCATGCCGCGGAGCTCGGCATCCTGCTCACCGTCTCCCCGGACAGCCGCTGTCTGGAAAAGGATCTCCTTCTTCCGGTCGAAAACTATATCACGATCGTCGGAAATCTTCTCGAAAATGCCATCGAGGAGCTTTCCGCAGGCAGTCCTGAGATCCGGGAGATCACACTCGGGATCTACTGTGACCCTGGCTGCAATATCATCACCTGTGAGGACACCGGGCGCGGGATCCGTCCGGATCTGATCGACAGGATCTATGAAAAGGGCGTCTCGTCCAAGGGCACAAACCGCGGGACCGGACTTTTCCTGATCAAACAGCTTGTAGACAGCGGGAACGGCGAGATCTCCATCGAGACAGAACCGGGAGAGGGCACCTGCTTTACCATCACATTTACGGAAAGGAAGCATACACCATGTACCATGTAATCATCATCGAGGACGATCCGATGGTCGCCTCCATCAATAAACAGTATGTCGAGGTCACTCCGGAATTCCGGGTGGACCGGATCTTTAAAAACGGGTCGGAGGCGCTCCCCTACCTGAAGACGAATCCCACTGACCTGATCATTCTCGATTACTATACTCCTGTCATGAACGGCGGTGAATTTCTTGATGCCCTCCACAATGCCGGCCTCACACCATCCGTCATTATGGTCACCTCCGCGAACGATACGGATATCGTCCGCTCCCTGTTAAATCGCGGGATCACCGACTATCTCGTGAAACCCTTCGAATATACGCGTTTTAAGACAGCTCTTGACCGTTTTACCGAGACAAAGAAGTATCTGGAGCACAGCCACGGGGGACTCGGCCAGCACGATATCGACCGTCTTTTTTCCGTGAATGACCAGAGGGCAGACGCAAAGCCGTCACTCGCAAAGGGATTGAACGAGACAACCCTTGCCATGATCCGGGAATATCTGCAGAACAACCGGAATGGCTTCTTTACCAGCGAGCAGATCGCCGAGCAGATCCACCTCTCCCGCATCACGATCCGCAGATACATGAACTATATGGTAGACACTGGCGAGATCATCAGCACGATCGATTACAAGACCGGCGGCCGCCCTTCGATCAAATATGGATTCGGGCAAAGATGATTTGCCCTCCGGCGGCAGTTACGATATTTACAAAACCTGTTACTTACTTACTTAAATTGACACCATGCACAAAATCTTTTATTCTTTTTATAAAGTTTTTACACATTTTCATCAATGTAAACGGGGTATAAACAGATGGAGCGCTTTTCTTTTCATCTGTGAGCTGTTTCCGGATTCCCGGGACAGGAAAAGAAGAGCGGAATGTGTAAGGCAAAAAAAGGATAGGAGGATATTTTATGGAAAATATCATCAGCTATTTCGGCACCTACACACCAGCTGCCGATGGCGCAATCGCAAATTTTAAATTTGAGTATTTATGTACTCTCGGCTTTGCAGCAATCGTAATCTTCCTCGGACGCGCAATCGTCGCACATTCCGCGGCATTAAGAAAATATGCGATTCCAGCTCCGGTTGTTTCCGGTATCATCTTTTCACTCCTGATTTCCGCGATCAAGATGACCGGCACAGTCAGTATCAGTTTTGACGCAAAGGTCATGAAAGACCTCTGTCAGAACCTCTTCTTCCTCTGCGTAGGCTTCGGCTTCAGCGCAAAGATGTTAAGACATGCAGGCGGAAAGCTCTGCGTCATGATCGCATTTGCTGCCTGCCTCCTGATCACCTGTCAGGATGTTCTCGGTGTTGCGATCGCTCACCTGATCAACTTAAATCCGCTCCTCGCTCTTCAGTGTTCTTCCTCAGCGATGTCCGGTGGTGTTGGTACCGCATCTGCCTTTGGTCCGATCTTCGAGGGCTGGGGTGCACAGGATGCTACAACGATCGGTGTTGCGGCAGGTACTCTTGGTAACGTTATGGGCTCCCTCATCGGTGGTCCGGTTGCGGCTTTCCTGATCGCAAAGCACGGTTTAAAGGCTGACCCGAACGATAAGCCGGAAGCAAAGGCAACCGGCAAGGCACCGGAGCTTGACAACACAAAGATGATCATGATGTTCGCAATGTGCTTACTTCTCGCAGCTCTCGGCATGCCGATTTACTGCTTACTCGACAATATCCCGATGATTGAGATGCCGAAATTCATCGGCTGCCTCTTCGCAGGTGCCATCGCAAGAAACGTCATGGAAGCTGCAAACATCAAGTTCTATGTTCCGGAGGTTGACGCCATCGAGCATATGTTCCTGGAGCTTTACCTTGCACTTGTTCTTATGACAACAGACTTCACAAAGCTTGCCCCGGTTGCAGGCCAGATGGGTATCATCCTCGTAGCACAGGCGATCCTCATGGCTCTGTTCGGTATCTTCGTTTCCTTCAACCTCTTTGGCCGTGACTACGGCGCAGCCGTTATGACAGCCGGCAACATCGGTTGGGGCTGCGGTTCCGGTCCGAACGCAGTAGCGAACGAAAAGGCTGTTATGGATCAGTACGGATGGCATAACATCGCATGGGTTCTTTACCCGTCCTTCGCTGTTATCATCGATGATATCTATAACCCGATCTTCCTTTCCATCTTTGGTGGCTTATTCAAAGGCTGATCGCAAGTCGTATCCCATATACAGTTTTTGATCTTGAAACATACCCCTCTTATATCCGCCCGGAGAGATTCCCACTCTTCCGGGCGGATTTTTTGCGCAAAGATACCGGCTGCGCGGGACGCTCAAAGATGTCAAGTCCTTTCCCGCTAATTTTCCGTATAGCTTTATATTCTCTCTGTATCCGTTTTTGTAAGTTTTTTACTGTATTTTTGTTACTTAAGTTACAATTATTGGTTAATACTTATTAAAATTGCATTTTATTTGAAAATATTTTATTCTTTTTTCATAAAGATTTTACCTTCCCAAACACCTCCGGCAGATTCCTCTGTGGGGAAATAAAACAGTTCCATTCACTGTTTTATTTTCGGGAGTCTATCGGAACACACCTACTAAAAAAGGATTGGAGGAACTCTTATGGAAAGTATCATCAGTTATTTCGGCACCTACAAACCGGCAGCCGACGGAGCAGTCGCCTCTTTCAAGTTTGAGTACCTGTGTACTCTCGGTTTCGCGGCCATCGTGATCTTCCTTGGCAGGGCCATCGTTGCCCGTTCTGAGGCGCTCAGAAAATACGCGATCCCGGCGCCTGTTATTTCCGGTCTGATCTTCTCGATCATCGTATCCTGCATCAAGGGTGCCGGAATCGTCGGAATCTCCTTCGACGCGACGATCATGAAGGATCTCTGCCAGAACTTATTCTTCCTCTGCGTAGGCTTCGGCTTCAGCGCGAAGATGTTAAAGCACGCAGGCGGAAAGCTCTGTATCCTCATCGCATTTGCAGCATGTCTTCTGATCACCTGTCAGGACCTCTTAGGATACGCACTGAGCCAGCTCATCGGAATGCACCCGCTCTTAGCGCTCCAGTGTTCTTCCGCGGCGATGTCCGGCGGTGTCGGCACCGCGTCTGCGTTCGGCCCGATCTTTGAGGAATGGGGCGCGCCGGATGCCACCGTTGTTGGTGTCGCGGCAGGTACCATGGGAAATATCATGGGTTCCCTGATCGGCGGTCCGGTTGCAGCCTTCCTGATCGCAAAGCATGGCTTAAAGTCTGATCCGAACGACAAACCGGAAGCACACGCAACCGGCAAGGTTCCGGAGCTTAACAACACGAAAATGATCATGATGTTCGCGATGTGTCTTCTTCTCGCAGCGCTCGGAATGCCGATCTACTGTCTGCTTGACAACATCCCGATGATCGAGATGCCGAAATTCATCGGCTGCCTCTTCGCAGGTGCCATCGCGAGAAACGTCATGGAAGCAACCGGAATCAAGTTCTATGTGCCGGAGGTTGACGCTATTGAGCATATGTTCTTAGAGCTCTACCTTGCCCTCGTACTTATGACCACCGATTTCACGAAGCTTGCTCCTCTTGCAGGACAGATGGGCATTATCCTCGTAGCACAGGGCATTTTCATGGCACTCTTTGGAATCTTTGTATCCTTCAACCTCTTTGGACGCGATTACGGTGCAGCTGTCATGACAGCCGGAAACATCGGCTGGGGCTGCGGTTCCGGTTCCAACGCCGTCGCAAACGAGAAAGCGATCATGGACCAGTACGGCTGGCACACTATCGCCTGGGTTTTATATCCATCCTTTGCCGTTATCATCGACGATATCTACAACCCGATCTTCCTCTCCATCTTCGGAAGTCTGTTCCGGAGTTGACAGAGCCTTACAATATTTATTGGTTTCTCATTTGTATAACCCTCTTTTCCGGTCGGAGATCCCCCCTCTCCGACCGGTTTTTGTTTGTTTTTCTAAAATACATTGTATCTGCCACAGATTTTATGTTATACTCTAAAGATGTAAAGTTACAAAAGCTGTCCGGAGCTTTTTCCGGTTTTACAGCCTGAACACACAAGGAATAGGATATCTTCATGCATAAATTTTCACACATAATTTCTTTGTTCCTCCTCTGCACCGGTCTCGCGCTTGGCGGATGCGGAAAGGCTTCCGCGCCCCCGCAGGGCCAGACAGGGGCAGCATCAGATTCATTAAAAATCCTGACGATCGGAACTGCCGACAGCGGCGGGACCATGTACCCGGTCGGAAAAGCGATCTCCGGGGTCGTTGAGGATTCTGACTCCACCCTCAAACTGAATGTCAGCGCTTCCACGGGCTCCGCCGGGAATGTCCGTTCCCTCGAACAGGGAAGCATCGATCTCGGACTCGTCAGCGGTGATGTGGCCTTTGCCGCAGTAAACGGAAGCGGGGAATTCAAAGATGCCCCGTTTAAAGGACTCAAGGTCATCGCAGCCCTCTATCCAAGCATCTCGAACTGGATGGCCCGGGATGATTCCGGTATTTTTTACGTGCATGATCTGAAGGGGAATAAACTTGGGGTCGGTCCTCATGATTCCACCACGGAGCTCGCCGCAAAGGTTTCCCTGAGTGTTCTCGGTGTCACAGAACAGAATTCTACCCTTGTCAACTGCGGCCTCGGCTCGGGCGCTGAGGAGGTTAAAAACAGGACCCTCGACGCAATTCACGGGTTTACCGGTGTGCCAATTTCCGGACTCGCAAAGCTGGCGGACGCGGTTCCGTGCCATCTTTTAAAATACACGGATTCTGAGCTCCGCTCCATCATCCGCTCCAATCCATTCTATTATATGGAGGAGATCCCCGCCGGTACCTACAACGGTCAGGACGAGAATGTTGCGACCTTTGGGATCAAATGTCTCCTCTGCGTCAGCGAGAACATGAGCGACGATCTCGTCTATGAGATCACCTCGATCCTCTACGAGAACCGTGACCGCTTAAAGGATCTCCATCCCGCCCTCTCCTATGCCTCACAGACGGGATTCATGTACGAGGATCTTCCGATCGAGCTTCATCCGGGAGCTGAACGGTATTATGCGGAACAGGGACTGCTGCAGGAGCATAGCAGATAACTCTTTTCAGTATAAAAGTATAAACAGTCGAAAGCGCACCATCCGGGATATCGTCCCCGGATGATGCGCTTTTTGTTTAAAATCATCTTTGCCCCTTGTCATATAGTTTTTAATACTATATAATAGATGGATGAAAGGAGTTTCACCATGAGAACGAATGAAGAACGACTGAATGAGCTGCTTGCCCACCTGGACAGCCTCGACCACATTCATGTGGATGAGATCCCGCAGATCGACCTCTATATGGATCAGGTGACGACCTTTATGGAGAAGCACCTCGGTGAGTTAAAGCGCTACCCGGAAGACAAGGTTCTGACAAAGACTATGATCAACAACTATGCGAAAAACAACCTGCTTCCATCCCCGGTACGGAAAAAATATACCCAGGAACATATCCTGCTTCTGGTATTTATCTATTATTTTAAAAATCTGCTGAGCTTCACGGATATCGAGACAGTTCTTTCCTATATTACAGAGAACCATTTCGGCACATCGGAATCCTCCCTGGCGGAGATCTACACAAAGGTCTTCTCCATGGAACATGATCAGATGGACCGGCTGAAGGAAGATGTGAAGGAGAAATTCGAGAAAGCGAAGGAGACCTTCCCCACTGCCGCGGAGGGATCGGAGGATCCTGAGAATGCAGAATCGCTGCAGCTCTTCGCATTTATCTGCGAGCTGGCTTTCGACGTGTTCTTAAAGAAGCAGATGATCGAGCGTCTGGCCGACGAACTGCGGGATGCGAATCCGCCGAAGAAAAAGAAATAATTCAAAAAGACCTTCCTTCAGAAGCAATCCCCATTTTGCTTCTGTCAGAAGGCCTTTTTTTACATATTAAAAATACTTTCTCTTATTTCTCCGCGCCGTTCTCATCATCGAGTTTCTCGAATCCAAGGCGCTTGAATACCATATCGTATCCGTCACTTCCGTAATTTAAAGACCGGTTTACACGGCTGATCGTTGCGGTGGAAGCACCTGTGCTCTCCGCGATATCGAGATATGTCCGTTTCTCTCTCAGCATCTTCGCGACTTCATAGCGCTGGGACAGGGACAGGAGTTCATTTACCGTGCAGACATCCTCGAAGAATGCGTAGCACTCTTCCGGCGTCTTCAATGTCAGAATCGCCTCAAAAAGGTGATCAACTGCATCTGTCTTGATTTTCTTATTCATGTTTACTATTACCCCTTCTGCTTCATATTTGCAGCAAACTCAGAGCAATATTTTTGCTGCATCTTTATGGATCATTTCATTCAACGCACTAATCACAGTTTAGCACGTTAGATTCAAAAAGTCCAGTATTTCTGTGCAAAAAAGCAAAAAGAGTTATGGCTGCCATATCCCGTTGGAATATAAGCAGCCATTTTCTATGCCAACATAAATTTCTCCACAACCAGCCCAACACCGTCATCATTGTTGGACGCCGTGATATAATCCGCCGCACTCCGCACCGGCAGGACCGCATTTTCCATGGCAACACCGAGGCCCGCATACTTGATCATCGTGAGGTCATTGTAACCGTCCCCGCAGGCGATCATCTGCTCTTTCGTGAGTCCCAGGACTTCCAGCAGGCGCTCCAGACTCTGAGCCTTATCGATTCCCTTCGGCAGGACCTCAAGAAAGAACGGATCTGAGCGGTAAATGCTGAAATTTTTTCCCATGGCCGCCTTCACCTTCGGCTCCACCATCGCAAGGTAATCGCCGTCCTCCATCATAAGAAATTTCGGGACCTCAAAGTTTACATATTCCTTCATGTCCTCCGGTTTCCAGAGCTCCATCCCGTTGATCCGGCTCTCCAGCCTTCCGTACGGGGACTCCGGATTTGAGGAAATGATCCTGCTGCCCTCGTATGTGGCGATGTCCACCTGATGTTCCTCTGCAAGCCCGATGATCTTCTTATTGGCAGAAACCGGCAGAGATCTCGCAAACACGGTCTCCCCGGTCTTGCAGTTGATGATCCGTCCGCCGTTGAAGGAGAGAATATACCCGCTGTACTCGTCCAGGCGCAGCTCTTTCGCAAGCGGCATCACGCCCTGGGTCGGGCGTCCCGACGCGAGAACCACCTTTTTTCCGCGCTCCTGCGCCTTCATAAGTGCCGCCTTCGTCCGCGGTGTGACCACCTTGTCCCGGTTTGTCAGCGTACCGTCCAGGTCCAGTACGATGATCTCGTATGGACCTGCCATATTTTTTTCTGTCTGCATTTATGACTCCTCTATGCGCAGGATGCGCTCGATTTTATTTTGTAAGATCCGTCTGTCTGATCTTCTCCCGCACTTTTAACAGGAAGGACGGGGACACCGACAGTTCATCGATTCCCATCTTCAAAAAATCTTCCGTGAGATCCGTCTCCGCGCCAAGTTCACCGCAGATTCCAACCATACAGCCGTACTTATGGCCACTCTCCGCCACAAAGCGGATCAGCCGCAGCACCGCCGGATGTTTCGGATCGTAGAATTCATCCAATTTCTCGTTTTGTCTGTCGATGGCTAACGTGTACTGGACAAGGTCATTGGTTCCGATACTGAAGAAATCCACCTCTTTTGCCAGATCCTCGCTGATGATCGCCGCCGCCGGGGTCTCGATCATGATGCCGATGGCCACATTGCCGAATGGAACGCCCTGTTCCTTTAGTTCATCACGGACAGAGGCCGCGATCTCCTTCGCCTTCTGGACTTCCCAAAGGGATGCGATCATTGGGAACATGATGGAAATCTTTCCGAATGCGCTGGCGCGATAGATCGCCCGAAGCTGGGTTCGGAAGATTTCTGGTCTTGTGAGGCAGATCCGGATCGCGCGGTAGCCCATCGCCGGGTTTTCTTCCTTCTTCAATTTAAAGTAGTCCGCCTGCTTGTCGGCGCCGATGTCCAGAGTGCGGATAATGACCTCTTTTCCCGCCATCATCTCCGCCACCTGACGGTATGCTGCAAACTGCTCTTCCTCCGTCGGGTATGTCTTCTTCTCAAGATATAAAAACTCACTCCGGAACAGGCCGATGCCCGCCGCGTTGCTCTTTAAGACCTCCGCAACATCGGAAACATCCCCGATATTGGCGTAGAGCTTCACCTTCGTTCCGTCCAGGGTGACATCCTCTTTGTCCTTTAATTCCTGCAGCAGACGCTCTTTTTCTTCCTCCGCCTGCTTCTTCTTCTCCATGGCAGCCAGCATCTCCTCGTCCGGATCCACATAGAGCATTCCCGTCTCGCCGTCGATGACCGCCATCTTTCCGTCCCAAGCTTCCTTGACATCCACGGACACAAGAGCCGGGATGTTCATGCTGCGGGCCAGGATCGCCGTGTGGGAGTTCGGGGAACCCTGCTCGGTGATAAATCCAAGCAGCATGTTCTTTTCCAACTGTACTGTCTCACTGGGGGCCAGGTCCTCCGCCATCAGGATCACTGGCTGGGTTAGGAAGCCCGACTCCACCGCGTCACCGGAGAGTATCTTTACAAGGCGGTTCGTGATATCCTTCACATCCGCCGCCCGTGCGCGGAAATATTCATCCGACATATCCGCGAAGAGACGATAAAAGTTGTCACCGGTCACCGCCGCCGCGTACTCCGCATTCGTCTTCTGGTTTCTTATAATGTTCAGCACAGAATCACGGTAGTCCGCGTCCTCCAGCATCATCATATGGACCTCAAACACCGCCGCCCCCGTCTCTCCTACCTGTTCGCAGGCTTTCTCATGGAGTGTCTTTAATTCGTCCTCCGCGCACGCCACAGCCATCTCGTACCGTTTTACCTCCGCCTCGGTATCCTCCACCGTCCGGCGCTTTACCTGGCTTTCCGTCTTTCTGTGGTAGAGGATCGGCCCGATCGCTACCTTATTTAAGATTGATTTTCCTTTTATGATCTCCATACTCATATATCCGCCTTACAGTTTTGCCTGAAAAAAGTCCTGTACCGCCTCTGCCGCCTCTTTTTCGTCCGGACCGACGGTCTCCACGGTGATCGTCTGACCGTGACGGATCCCGAGGGCCATCACCGCCATGAGCCTTTCGGCATCTGCCTGTTTTGTCTCTGTCTTTATCGTGATCTTCGACTGGAATTCCTTTGCAAGCTTCGCAAGCTCTCCCGCCGGTCTCGCGTGAATTCCGATCTCGTCTGTAATTGTATACTGAAATGTCTCCATAATCAACCCACTTCCTATTTTTCTTTATTATGCAGCTCTAAAAAAGGTTCCCCGCTCCGGATCTTTCCGCGCTTTAAAATATGAACTTCCAGGCAGTCCGGAAGATCTGTGAAAAGAACCGGGGATGCCAAAGATGGAACTTTATCTTTAATTTCCTGAATATCTGCCTTCAAAAGCTTATCCCCGGTCCGTACATGATCCCCATCGTGCACAAAAGCCTCAAAGCTATCTCCTGATAACGATACTGTATCGATTCCAACATGGATCAACATCTCATGTCCACCATCAGTCTGGAATCCGATTGCATGCTTTGTCGGGAATACAAATGTTACTGTCCCATCCGCCGGTGCGTACACATATTCATCATCCGGAATTACCGCCGCACCGTCTCCCATCATTTTTCCGGCAAATGCTTCATCCGGGACTTCCGAAAGCGGGATTACGGTTCCTGTCATGGGACTTTTTATAAGTTCATGACTATCACCTTCATCACTTTCATCCCCGTACTTTTCCAGATACTCTTCCAGATCCGATTTGATGACCGACACCTGCGGACCATAGATGATCTGAACACCTTTTCCTTTTCTAATGACACCTGACGCCCCGGTCGCTTTTA
Organism: Clostridium sp. AM25-23AC; assembly: GCF_003435125.1. Taxonomy (NCBI): domain Bacteria; kingdom Bacillati; phylum Bacillota; class Clostridia; order Eubacteriales; family Clostridiaceae; genus Clostridium; species Clostridium sp. AM25-23AC. The sequence continues at coordinate 79,128 of NZ_QWGI01000001.1, forward strand.
ATACGGACTCGTCTACTTTTTTCTCATCCTTTACGGTGCACCGAAGTCTCGTCGCACAGCAGTCCACATCCGTGATATTGTCCGGCCCGCCAAGCCCCTTAAGGATCTCCCCGGAACGTGTTCCCGTCTTCCCCGCAGATTTTTCCCTGCCGGCCTGTCCGGGACCAGTTCCTTTTCTCTCTTCCTTCCTCTGCTCCACATCGCTTCTCGTATAGAGCTTCGCCGCAGCCCCCACTTCCCGCCCCGGCGTCTTATAGTCAAGTTTCCGGATCAGAACCAGGAACACCGCACAGTACATGAGAAAATAGAAGACTCCGACCACAACGATCCAGAGCCACCCGGTCTTTTTGTTTCCTTGAAGGATTCCAAACAGAAACAGATCGATGAGCCCACCGGAGAATGTCATTCCGACTCCAACGTCGAGCATGTGCATCAGCATGTACGCCAGTCCTGCGAACACGCAGTGGATCCCGTAGAGAAGCGGCGCGGTAAAGAGGAATGTAAACTCCAGCGGCTCTGTGATCCCCGTGAGCATGGAGGTCAGTGCTGCAGAGAGGAGAAGTCCCGAGACCTCCTTTTTCTTTTCCGGCAGCGCCGCCTGGTACATGGCGAGGGCCGCTCCCGGAAGTCCGAAGATCATAAGCGGGAACTTCCCTGCCATAAACCTTGTTGCCTCCACAGAAAATCTCGTATTTCCGGGATCCGCAAGCTCCGCGAAGAAGATGTTCTGAGCACCTTCCACGATTTTTCCGCCGATCTCCATGGTGCCGCCCACTGCGGTCTGCCAGAACGGGATATAAAACACATGGTGCAGGCCGAAGGGGATCAGGGCACGCTCCATAAAGCCGTAAAACCATGTTCCAGGATACCCGGAGCGGAGCACGAAGCCGCCGACTCCTGAGATCGCCGCCTGGACCGGCGGCCAGATAAAGTACATGAGAATGCCCACGAGGACATAGAACAGAGCGCTCACGATGGGGACGAATCTTGTCCCGCCGAAGAAGGACAGCACCTGTGGGAGCTCGATCCTGTAATACCGGTTGTGGAGCCATGCGGTCCCAAGTCCCACCAGGATTCCGCCGAACACCCCCATCTGCAGGGACTGGATCCCCGCCACCATGGCACCGGCCCCCTCTTTTAAGGCATCCGTCCCACCGTTTACCGCGATCATCGCACCGATGGCCGCATGCATGACGAGAAAGGAGATGACCGCCGCCAGCGATGCCACTTCCTTCTCCTTTTTTGCCATGCCGATGGCGATGCCCATGGCAAACAGGATCGGAAGGTTCGCGAACACGATATCCCCCGCCTGACTCATCACCGTGAACAATGCGTTCCAGAAGGTTCCCGGTCCCATGATCCGCGTGAGCCCGTACGTTTCAAGCATCGTGGTATTCGAGAAGGAACCGCCGATGCCAAGCAATAGTCCCGCCACGGGCAGCAGTGCGATCGGCAGCATAAACGACCTCCCGATCCTCTGCAGGACGCCAAAGACCTGATCTTTCATGAATCTCACCCTTTCGTTTCTTTATTAAGAAAAAAGTTCCGGAAAGTGGTACCGGAACTTTCTTACCTGGGTTATTATGGGGAGATTTCTGAAATTCTATCCATGTTTCCCGCCTTTAGTCAGTCGTTGGACCTTCACTCTCCTCCGGCTGTTCTAAATTTTCTGTTCGTTCTGAGCTCTCTGGAATTCCGGGGTCCTTCATATTATAGACTCTCGTCCACTCTTTCGTTCCTTCCACCTTCACCGTCTCACTCTGGTTCATCCGCAGGAATTTCACAATCTCGTAGCAGTTGATCCAGATCTCGTTATTTCCTTCTTTCTGTGACTCATCAAAAATGAGCTGGATCCCGAAGTGAAGGTGCGGTGTCGTGATATTGTTTGTATTCTCCGTGGTGCTGTACCCGGTCCTGCCGAGATATCCGATCACATCGCCCGCCGTCACGATACTGCCCTCTTTTAAATTCGACTGATACGGGTAGTTCTGGCGCAGATGGGCGTAATAGTAATACCTCTTTTTATCAAAACTCCGTATTCCGATCCGCCAGCCGCCGTACTGGTTCCAGCCCAGAGCCTCCACATACCCGGATTCCACCGCGATCACCGGCGTCCCCACCTGTCCCATCATGTCATGGCCCAGGTGCTTCCTCTTAAATCCGTAGGACCGGGACGCGCCGAAATCGTCAAAATCGCTGTAGGGAAAGTTTTTCGCGATCGGTGAGAACACCTTCAGACCATATTTTCTGAGCCAGACCTTATTATTGCCGCTCTCCTGCTCAAAATACCCCACCATGCCATCCAGGACCGCCCCATATGCCTCCCGGTAATAAGCATAATACTTCATGTCCTTTGTGATTTCCTCCATTGCCGCCCCGGACTTCAGTTTCTCCACCACCGCGTCCAGATCCGCCTGCCGGAACCGCTCAAAATCTCCGCCATATTTCGCCCCGAGATATGCCAGCAGCTCCACCCAATTAAAATGCACCTCTTCCTGCACCGTCCCCATGTCCAGCCGGAACGCCTTCTCCATCACGTCCGCCGGAACATTAAATTCCACCCAGTGGATATATTTTTTCTTTTGGCTGTCCCCCGCTTCCCCGGCTTTTTCAGGCTCCCCAGCCCGACTGCCTTCACCGCTCTTCTCCATCACCGCATATGTATTCTCCGCCGCCGCTTTTCTGCTCTGAACGCACAGGGAAACCGTCAAAATAAAAAGGATCACCAGCTGTGCCCCGATCACTGCTGCCGATCCCGAATGCTCTTTTTTCCTCATGGCACACTCTCCTTCCCACATACATCCCAGTGTATGCGGACAGGCAGAGAATTATGCCATGAAACCTATATCTCCCCACGGCGGATCTTCAAAACTTCCTCCACCGCAAGCTTCACATACTCCCCCATAGAAATATCCCTGCAGCCTACAACAAAGTGCTGGCAGCGGTTTACGGGGATCAGAACTTTTTGGGCCAGGCTCTGGCCAATGGCGACGGCCATTTTTGGCGTGATCTCACCCATGAGGGAATCAGCGATGACGATTCCCATGGGACCGACAATGATGTCGGCGGTGCGGCTTGTGACTACCGCCGGGTTTTCCCCTGTGGCGCCGGCATCCGCCCCAGCCTTCAGCATTGCTGCTGTGGCAATGCTGTTCGTTCCGATCGCCAGGATCTCATCTTCCGGGCAAAGCTTCTTTAACTGTTCCACCAGGCCTTTGCCCATCTTTCCGCCCTGACCGTCTATTACCATGATCGTCATGTGTTTCTTGTTCTCCTTTGTCTGAATGATAGCATTGACTCACCGCGCTCAATCCGGAGCGCCTTCTAATTCCTTCAGCTTCTCATATAAAAACGTATTCACAGGAAGAGAAAATCCCTCTTTCTTTGCGATCTTAAGCATCGTTCCCGCGAACAGGTCCACCTCTGTCGGGCGTCCTGCCAGAACATCCTGGCACATGGAGGTATGTCCCTCCGGGTTTAAGGTCGCAAGAAGCTCCAGCCAGTAATCGATGTCCGCCTCCGTAAGATCAATGTCCTGGGTGTCCGCCACACGGAGAACCTCCCGCATGGCCTCGATCATCATGGTACGCGCCTCTCCCTCTTTCTGGATCAGGCTGTATGGCGCACCGTAGACCGCTGTCACCTGATTCACACCGGTGTTTAACATGAGCTTGTTCCACTGTTCCCGAAGAATATCATCCGGAACCTTGTAGGCCAGCCCCGTCCGGTCAAAAAGCTCCGTCACCGCCTTCAGCTTCTCATCATGGCTCCTGTCCTTATTTCCGATGGTGATATAACCCATATTTTTGTAGGTGACCTCATTTCCGTCCTTTCCTGCGTCCATGCCCTGCACGCAGGCGTAGAGCACATGATCCGCGCCGTAGGCTTTCTCGATCATCTCCTCGCTGGAAATTCCATTGAGTACCGACAAGAACAGGGTATGCTCCCCGACAAACGGCTTCACGGTCTCAAGCGCGCTCTCCATTCCCATGAACTTCACCGCAAAGATAATGAGATCCGCCGTCACCGCCTCCGCCGGAGACCGGTAGGAAAATCCACAGGCTTCCCCGTTGCAGACCATATCCGCGCTCCGGTAGCGGTTTACGCGCCCCTCATCCGCGATAAAAAAGACATTCTCATTTCCCATCCGTTTTTTCAGATAATTTCCGTACATGACGCCGAGAGCGCCCTGTCCGACAATTCCGATCTTTTTGATCTCCATAACTTAAAACTTCCTTCCTCCGCCGCCATGGCTGCTTCCTCCATAGCTGTGGGTGGATGATCTTCCGCCGCCGGAAAAGCTTCCTCCGCCTGACCCCGGTCTGTTATTCTTTTGTGTCTGGATCACCTGCTGGGTGATATAGGATGTCAGCAATGCATCTGCCAGGACATTCCCCATGGTGAACCGGCTGTCTCTCCGGTAAGAGAGTTTAAAGTTTGCGGCCATCCGCTTATCTTCCCCGTGAAGACCGTAGCTTCGAAGTACCGATGCCACCGCAGTCCCCCCGCAGACCGCCGCCACGCCGAGGGCGATCAGGATCTCATACCATTCGATATGGTGATAACGGCTGATCTTTCCCGTCTCCGTGTCATAGTTGTACTGATCTCTTGAAATCCCGTTGGAATAGCACTTTTCCGTATCCGTCAGAAACGCCGCCGCTGCCCCGTAGTAATCGGCATCTGCCGCGTAATTATAAACATCGTCCAGAACATCATTGATGCGGCTGTCCGTCATGTAACGGATCATCTGTCCGTTTGTAGATATGTAGAGTTCCCTGTTATCCATATCGATGAGAAACAGGATTCCCGAGTGGTCGGAACCGGTTCCGAAACCGCCTTCCATGTAAAATCCGTCCGCGAACACCTGGGCGGAGTCGGAATTTTCCTCGGTGGTGACGATGACTGCTTCCATCTTCATCGTATCTGAAAGGACCTGTGCCTGCTCAGAAAGCTGTTTTTCTTCCTCATCGGTAAACAGATCCGCCATGTCGTAGACATCCGCATAGCTCTCCGTTCCCTCTGCCATCTGATAGGCATCTTCTCCAGCTGCCGCAAAGGCGGTTCCTGCCAGAAGCACTCCAAGAGCACTCGCTGCAAAGACAGTTCTCGCCGCTGTCTTTACAGCATGAAAAACGTTTTCCACCGCACTTAACTTTCTTCCGTTCTCCAGGCTGTTCCCTGCTGTTTTTCCATTTATCTGCTTTGTTTTCATTACAGGAACCACCCCCCGATCATCAGAATCGCCGCAACCGGCACAAAGATCTCCAGGAACAGTTTCACAAGTTTTCCCTTCGCTACCGGAAGCTTTCCGCAGATCTTCCCTGTCTGTCCGTTCATGGCAAAGTAGTAGAGTTCGTCTTTTCCCGCCTTGTCCCGGTAGGTCAGGATCCACACCGGGAGCAGGGCGTAGTGCCATCTCGCGTCCCGGATATCTGTATCGCTCTGATCCACCTGCACCGAGGAATACTGTCCCATGATGTCAGCCTTCAGCTGCTCCACCGTATACTGTTTTACCTCGCTCTCCACCTCCGGGGTCAGGGACTCTTTCTCCATGTCCCGCTTCTCCGCCTGAAAGCCGGAGAGGTATCCCATATCAAAGGGCTGAAGTTTTTCCATGTCGAAGGGCAGGACTCCTTCCACGAGAGCGCTGTTGTTCTTCTTAAGCGCATTTCTCGTGACATTCTTTACATCAAGCTGTCCCGCACGTTCCATCCGATATTTTTTATGCTCCGTGTAGCGGATATTTCCCGTCACCCAGGTCCGGTTCTTCTCGCCTTCCGCCTGGATCCTTCCGTCGACCCTGCAGCTGTACATCAGGTACGGGAAGTACACACCAGAAAACTTCTCGATCTGGTCCTTCGAGAAGAAGTCGTCCGGGATATATTTTTTCTTCTTGATCCAGTCAAGGAATATCCCCGTTGCTTTCTTCTTGTCCATGGCAAAGGGGATCACATAGTCCGGCAGGAATTCGCCGGAAAGCTTTCCTGAAAGCACTACCGGGTTGTGACAGTAGTAACAGAATGTTGCCGCCGTCGTTGCGTCCGTCACGACCTCCGCGCCGCAGCTCGGGCAGATATAGACCAGGGCATCCTCGTTCTGATTCGTGCTGCCCGCGTTATTATTCTGTGCTGTATCTGCCGCACTGCTTTCCTCCTGCGTGCCGCTGGTCTCCGTAGATTTTAACGCCGCGGCTTCCATCTCTTCCTTCGTAAATTCCGACATGCAGAACTCACAGCAGAACTTCTGCTTCTTCGGATCAAAGACCACCGAGCCGCCGCAGTTGGGGCATTTATAACTTACAAGTGCCATTTTCTTTCCCCCTGTATCTGGCTTAAGCTTCCCATCTGCCCTAAAAGGCAGCCAGGAAGCTTACATTTTTTACTGTCTCGGTTTTCCGCAGTTCGCACAGAAGTTTCCTTTATTTTCCTGTCCGCAGGAGCAGGTCCAAACGGCATCCGGGCGTTTCTTTCCGCAGTTGGAGCAGAAATTGCCTGTATTCTCCTGTCCGCAGCTGCAGGTCCAGGATCCGCTCTCCTCCGGTTTCTTCTTTCCACAGTTGGAGCAAAAGTTTCCGGTATTTCCTTCCTGTCCGCAGGAACAGGTCCATCCGGATAACGGTGCCATCTTCGCCGGACCGCCGGATGCCTGCTGTGCCTGGTCTGCCATAGCAGGATTTCCCTGCTGTCCCTGTCCGGCTGCCATGTTAAACAACCCCTGGGTGTTGAATCCGCCGTTCTGGGCTGCCATATTCATTCCCGCAAATGCCATCATCGGTCCTGTGGAGGTATTCTTTGCCGCGCTCTGCATCGACTCAGCCTGTGCGCTGACTAAATGCGCCGCCGCCATTCCCGGGTTTCTGAATGTGGCATTTCTCTGAAGCTCCTTGATCATCGCCTCATCTTCCTCAGAGGCCTTCACGGAACTCACACCGATCTTGCTCACAGTAATTCCGTATACATCGTCCCAACTGTCGGAGAGGATCTCGCGGAGCGCGTTTGCAAGCTCCACCGTGTGTCCCGGAAGCGCACTGTAGCGGACTCCCATCCCGGAAATCTTCGCGAAGGCCGGCTGCAGAGCTGTCAGAAGCTCGCTGCGGAGCTGGGAATCGATCTTATCTCTCGTGTAATCTTCCTCGATATTTCCACAGATGTTCTTATAGAAGAGGATCGGATCCACCATTCTGTAGGAATATTCGCCGTGGCAGCGGATCGCGATGTCCACGTCGAGGCCGATATTCTGGTCTACAACACGGAACGGGACTGCGTTCGCTGTGCCGTACTTGTTTCCGACGATCTCCTTCGTGTTGAAGAAGTAGACTCTCTGGTCCCTCGCCGTGTCGCCGCCCATGGTGAAACGCTTTCCAAACTGCTTAAAGCTGTCCCCGATGCTCTTTCCAAGGTTTCCGTAGAAAATACTCGGCTCTGCGGAGGTATCATAAACGAACTCACCGGCCTCCGCACATACCTCGACGATAGCGCCCTGGTCAACGATCATCATGCACTGTCCCTCGTTGACTGCGATGATGGAGCCGTTAGAGATCAGGTTGTCGCTGCCCTTTGTGTTATAGCTTCTCTTTGATTTCCGGTTCTCACCTTTCTTTACAAGAACGTCCGCCTCCATGGACGGGCAGTAAAAATACTCGCGCCACTGGTCTTCCAGCACACTCTTTAACGCGCCGGCACCAACTTTTAAAATACCCATATCCCGTTTCCTCCTTTTATCACTCACCGGTCGGATTCCTGGACAGCGGTTTTCGCCGCCTATACCCGCCGGTCCGGATTTTTCTGAAAATTATCCGATCCTATGATCTTTCAAGAACCTGATCTCCGCTGCATACCCCGGAAGCTCATTCGGCGTCTCCAGGCAGAACGGCAGATTCCTCAGCGCCGGATGGTTGATCACCCGCACAATTGCCTCCGCGCCAATTTCACCTTCCCCGATCCGGGCGTGGCGGTCCTTCCCGGCTCCCCGGACATTCATGCTGTCATTTAAATGGACCGCTTTCAGGCGTTCAAGCCCCACAACACGGTCAAATTCCGCCAGCACTCCGTCGAGATCATTCACGATGTCATATCCGGCATCCCATACATGACAGGTATCCATACATACACCCATCTTATCAGAAAGTTCAACTCTGTCAAGAATTTCCCGAAGTTCCTCAAAACTTCTTCCGACCTCGCTGCCCTTTCCCGCCATGGTCTCCAGGAGCACCGTGGTGTGAAGCTCCGGCTTCAGGATCTCATTCAACATCTCCGCGATATAGGTGATTCCAACCTCCACACCCTGCTTCACATGGCTTCCCGGATGGAAATTGTAGAGGTTTCCGGGAACCGCCTCCATGCGCTCCAGGTCATCCGCCATGGTCTGCTTCGCGAAATCCCGGATTTTTTCATCCGCTGAGCAGCCGTTCAGTGTGTATGGCGCATGGGCCACCAGAGTCCCCAGCCCCAGCTCCTCTTTTAGTTTCAGGAACGCTGCGATGTCCTCATGGTCTAACGGCTTCGCGCTTCCGCCCCTGGGATTTCTTGTAAAAAACTGAAACGTCGTCGCGCCGATCTTTTCCGCGTCCTTTCCCATGGCAAGGAATCCCTTCGCCGAGGAAAGATGGCATCCAATATAAAACATTGTCTATGACCTCCGTCCTGTTCCTGTGGGCTTTCCAAAGGAACCTGTTTTTTTCGATCTCTCCGGCTTTAAGAAAAATACCGCTCCCCAGGTAAAAAGCACAGAGAGCACCGCCTGGATCACCAGACTGCAGAATACCCAGTGGTTTGTGATAAAATTTCCGCCGTTGTCACCGAGGAGATGTGTGATCGTAAAGTTTCCGCCGCCACCTGCCACCTGATTCTCCAAAAGCTCCGCGAACATGATTGCCGGATTCAGGAGAAGAAGGTATACCGACGCTCCGGAGCTCGCCTTCGGGATCGTCTCCCCGGAATTGAGCGCCATCGTGCTGATCTCTGTCTCGGAGATATTGAGGAGGAACACATTCAGCATGTATGTTCCAACGACAACAACTAACATGATCCCGTAAGTGATCACATTGGAGAATGTGGACCGCTTCATGAGGGAGGACGCGAAGATTCCGAGGCTTCCACAGTACAGCGCCCCCACCACATAGCTCACAAGAAGGATCATGAGATCCCCTGAGCTGATACTTCCATAGATAAAGGTCAGCATCAGGATCGGCAGACTCGATACCACTAAGATCATAAGCTGGGAGAATGCGGACATGAGCTTCCCGACAACGATCTCCACAGGACGGATCTTCGTGGTAAACATGAGTTCCAATGTGTGCCGCTCCCGCTCCCCGCTGATGCTGGCGGAGGTCAGAGCAGGCATGATAAACATCAGAAGCATAAATTCCAGCGCTGCCACAAAGGCGTAGAGCTGGAGAAAATTTTCATAGCGCACCGAGCCGCTGACCTTCACCTGGGCGATGCTCTGGTACATGTTTAAGAGTGCCACCACAGCCAGGATCCCGTTGAAGATCATGATGATGAGCGGAATCCGGAAGCTTCTCGAACGTACCAGCATTTCCCTCTTATAGACCGGATTATTCTTCACTCGTCATCACCACCTTTTCCATATCATGATCCGTGATCTGCATGAAGATGCTCTCAAGGTCACCAGGCTCTCTCCAGAATCCGCAGATTCCAATATTGTGGGCCACAAGTTTTGCAAGCAGCATCGCCTCAGCGTCTTTTCCGCCGTGGAATCCCACGACGATATCGTTTCCCTCCACCGTGATGGTCTGGACCTCCGGCTCCGTTCGGAGAAACTTCACCGCTTCCCAGACATTCTCCACAACCTGGATCCGGATCGGGTTAGAGTCATTCACCTTCTTTAAGATCTCCCCCATGTTTCCCGATAGGACGACCTTTCCGGCATCGATGATCCCGATATCCGTACACATCTGGGCCAGCTCTGAGAGGATGTGGGAGCTGACCACGATGGTTTTTCCCTCAGCGCAGAGTTCCTTTAAAAGCTCCTTAAACTCGATCCTGGCTCTCGGATCCATGCCGGACGTGGGCTCGTCTAAAACAAGGAGCTTCGGATCGTGGATCATGGCCCGCGCCAGGCAGAGTCTCTGTTTCATTCCCCTGGACAGGCTGTCCACAAAGAATTCCTCTTTTCCCGCGAGTTTTACCTGTTCCAGAAGCTTTGTGCACCGCTCTCTCGCCACAAGGCCGGAGAGTCCGTAGCAGGAGGCGAAAAAGTCCATGTATTCCCAGACTTTTAAGTTGTCGTAAAGTCCGAATTCATCCGGCACATAGCCGAACTCATTTTTCACCTGCCCGCTGTAGAGGAACGCGTCCTTTCCGCCGATCATGACGGTTCCCTCATCTGCTTTCAGGAGTCCCGTGATAATGCGGATCGCCGTGGTCTTTCCGGCTCCGTTCGGTCCGACAAAGCCATAGAGCGCCCCCTCCTCCACTTCCATATCAAGCCCGGAGAGAGCCTCAAAATTTCCGAATTTTTTTTTCAGTCCCTGTATCTTCAACATCAGCTTTCCCTCCCCGTCACCATCAGGAGTGGAAGTGTCTGGCTCACTCCGATTTCCGCATTGCTTCCGGCTGTGTAGCGGACCGTGATCTTTCCGTCGGCAGCGATATAATCTGCCAGCTCTTCCCTTGAGAAATCCTGTTTCCGGATATCCACCGGGTCATAGCTTCCTGTCTTTTCGTTGTAAAAACTCGTCTCCCCGGAGAATGGGCGGATATAGGAATACTGGTTGCCCTGGAAAAAGTCGTCGGACACCGGAAGAAATGAGAATTTCTCGATCACAATGTCCGTTCCCGGGTCATATTCCACCACCACCGGGTCTGTCCCGTAGAGGATCATGGAATTTCCATAATTTGCCCCTATACCGGAGGTCACGGATGGTTCCCGGATCTGACCGCAGCGGTAGACCTCGCCATCTGTTCCCATGGCGCAGTCGATCTTCTGGGTGTAGAAGGTCCTTCCGTCCCAGTTTTTTCCGAAGAGATCGTCGTTTCCCTCATAACCTTCCGGGAGGAACGCGCCGAAGCGCACCTCGCCATTGTAGGACGAGTAGTAACGATCCGTAAAGTATCCGCTGAGGTTGGATTTCTGGACATTTTTAATGTACTCCTCATCGGAGTCTTCCTGACGGTCCGGCGTTCCGGTCAGGGTGTCCGAAAGCATCCATGTCATGCCCAACGGCCATACCTTTAACGGCTCCCGGTTGAATTCCAGATACTGTCCCGGTTCCATGTTTCCAATGATCAGCACCTGGCCATAGAGATAGACTGCCGCGTTCTCAAGCGTCACAGGGAGCTTGTTCTCCACATGCCCCGTGATTGTCCCGTCCGACACAGCAAAGTCCGCCTCCACATTTCCAGCCCCCAGGTCTTTCTGCCGCTCCAGAAGGAAAAATCTGGAATCGAAGGCCTTGGACTTCCGACTCCAAAGCACGGTCTGGTCTGCCTCTTTCCGGATCCCGATGGATGCCTGGCGCTTTTTCGGGTAGTCTTCCAGCTGGTTCATGTCGTAGCGGGCGCTCCTCGTAAGGGGTGTGACCCTGTAATCCGTCGGAAGATCCACGGTAAATCCGCTGCTGTCCGGAGTCCGGACGTTTAAGAAGGTCATCTCCTCCGCGCTGTCCCCGGATGCGTCCAGGATCGTCGCTGTCGTGCAGAATTCACTGGTGAATCTCGTCTTAAAACCCATTCCCCAGATCACGACACAGGAGGCTGCGGAAAAAACAAGCACTGCAGTCCCGTAGTACCGGTTGATCCCACGCTTCTTTAAAAGAAGATACAGCCCGGGTCCCACGATCACCAGATATCCCACAACGATGATCCCGTAGACCGCAAGATTGGGGATCCGTTCCCCGTTTCCCCCGCTGACAAGATTGTAGGCGTTCCAGTAATCAGCATCGCCGCCCTGGGAATAATAATAGATCGTATTCAGTTCATCCTCGTTAAAGATCTCACTGAGAAAATACGACGCGAAGGACGGGTTCTTTTTCGCAAAGCCGGAGAGATCCGACAGGCTTACCCCGTAGACACCGATGGTCCCCTTTCCGTACTTCATGGTCTTAAGAAGCGGCGTTCCATCCGTCACCATCCGCTCTTTGGCCCCGGAGATCACAGGTTCCGTGTAGGTCACGCGGACTTCCGAGTCCTCAGGACTGTTTTTCGTGTATTCCGTTCCCATGCCGACCAAGAGAACCTCCGGATCCCTTAAGCTGACCTTCGGCTCTGCCTCTCCCAGGATATCCAGGGTCTTATCCCTGTCTCTTCCCGTTCCGATAAGCAGTGTTCCGCCATTTTCCACCCATGTGAGGACGGCTTCTTTCTGGACATCATTCAGTGTCCGGCAGTCATATCCGTTTATGAGGAGCACATTAAACATGGAAAATCCCCGGGAATCTTCCGGGAAGTCTTCCCCTGGGATCTCAACGACCCGTGTGGTGAGCATTCCATAATTCAGCCCAATCCCGTCAATCCATGAGAGACTTCCTGACTTGTTCTCCAGGACACCTGCAAACAGACGGTTTTCGTCCTTAGAAACGTCAAATTCCATGGAGGTCTCCCCCATGGTCTTCTTCTTCCCGTCTTTTAATGTCAGGTGGATCGTCCCGCTCTTCTGTCCTAAGGGGACATAGAACTCCATCGTCTTCGTCTCCGCCGGTCCCACCTCTACTTGGTACGAATACTCGTATTCCTCCGTGCCTTCATCGTTATCACTCTCCAAAGTAGAGACAGTAAGTGTGCCGGAAAACGGTGCCTCCGTCTGGCCGTAGATGCTGACCTTTATGGGCACAAAGCTTCCGGGCTTCGCATTTCTTCCGTAAACTGCCGTGATGTCCACCGCCACCGGCACAGAATTCTGCGAGCTGGACTCCATGTTTGTGCTGAAGCTGTCCTGGTCCTGGGCAAAGGCCGGGAATGCCCCCGCGGACAGGACCAGGGCCGCAAGACAGCCAAACAGCAACTGTTTCTTTTTATTTCTCATACATTCTTCCTATCATTGATCAACGGGTATCCCTGTTCAGTATTTTCGTTACAGTTCAGCCATGCGCTGATTTGAATGAGAAAGTGTGTTGCAAGCTTGCTTGCATAAGCACTTTTTCATCCAAATCAGCATATGGTGGAACCACCAAGCTTCTTGTTTTCATGAATATGAAAACAAGAAGATGTAATGGCTGAACTGTAACGTATTTTCAGCTGTTTTTCTGCCGTCAGAGCAGGAACTATGCGTTTTTGCTGAACAGCTGTTATCTCTCTTTACTGGATCATACCAAAATTTTCTTTATTCACATCAAAATCCACCTTCAGCTTCACCGTGAACACCGTTCCGTTCAGGTCGCTGGCCACGGAGATCGTTCCGCCATGCATGTCCACGATATTCTTCGCGATGGCAAGACCGAGACCCGTTCCGCCTGTCTTTGAGGACCTCGACTGCTCTACCCGGTAGAACTTGTTGAAGATCAACGGCAGTTCCTCCGCCGGGATCACATAGCCATAGTTCGTGACAGACACCGTGACGATATCGTTCTTCGCGAATACCTGGATCAGGACCTTCTTTCCCTCGGCACCGTACTTGATGGCGTTGTTGATCAGGTTATCAAAAAGTCTCGCCAGAAGGTTTCCGTCCGCCGTGATGATCTGGGAGGGGACATTGCTCTTGAGCTCATAGGTCAGGTCCTTGTCCGCGAAGCTCGGATAAAATTCTTCCAAAAGCTGCCCTAAGAGCTTTACGATATCCACCTTTCCAACATTCATGGATATCTTTCCGTAATTCATCTTCGTGAATCCGAACAGGTCCTCAATGAGTTTTTCCAGACGCTTTGCCTTCACATAGGCGATATCGATATACTTTTTCTGCATATCCAGGCTGATGGCCGGTCCGGAAGACAGGAGTTCCAGATAACCGATAATGGAAGTCAACGGTGTCCTTAAGTCGTGGGCCACGTTCGTGATCAGCTCATTCTTCGTCCGCTCCGACTCTCGTTCCTTATCCATGAGCTTCCGGATATCCGCTTCCATCCGGTTCAGGTTCGATGCCATGGCGGAGAACTCGTTGTCCCCCACCACCTCGATCTGGGTGTTTAAGTCGCCCTCGGAGATATTCTGGATCGCCACCGCGATCTTCCCTATATACTTCATATTTTTCTTCTCGATCATGAGAAACGCCAGCGCAAAGATCCCGATTCCAACGATCACATAGAGGATCGTGGTGATCGTACCCATCTTAAAGATCTGCAGGATCAACAGATTCGCGTATCTGGTCTGGTCCAGGTACGCCAGAAGGAAGTTCATATTCATGATGAGGAACGCGTCCACCAGACATGCGATCAGGGCACTGTAACAGATGTTCACCGCGATCTGCCTGTAAAAGCTTCTGCTCCAATCATTTTTCAATTTTGTATCCTACCCCCCAGACCGTTGTGATGATCTTATCCTGTCTCGTGTCCTCTTTCATTTTTCCGCGGAGTCTCCGGATATGTACCATGACGGTGTTGTTTGCCTCGTATACTTTCTCGTTCCATACCTTCTCAAAGATCTCGTCGGTGCTGAACACCCGGCCGGGATTCGATGCCAGAAGGTACAGGATATCGAACTCGATGGGCGTCAGCTTGATCTCCTCGCCGTAGACAACGACCTTGTGGTTATCTTTATTGATGGAGAGGCCACGGATCGAGATCTCGTTCTTTGCCGCTTTTCCGGTGCTGCTGTTAGGGTTTAACTGGGTGTAGCGGCGGAGCTGGGATTTCACGCGGGCCGTGAGCTCCAGCGGGTTGAACGGCTTTACCACATAATCGTCCGCGCCGGTTCCCAGACCCAGGATCTTGTCGAGATCCGTGGATTTTGCGCTCAGCATGATGATCGGAATGTTATTGGTCTCGCGGATCTTCCTGCACATCTCAAGACCGTCCATTCCCGGCATCATAATGTCTAAGAGTACCAGATGGATCTCCTCCTGATCCAGGATCTCCAGCCCCTCTTTCGCGTTATTTGCCTTAAATACTTTATATCCATCGCTGACCAGATAGATCTCTACAAGGTCCGCGATCTCTTTTTCATCATCCACTACCAGGATATTGATCTGCTCCATGATTTTTCCTCCTTTTAGACTTATTCCTAATACCCCTATCGTATCATATTTCGACCTTTTTTTCCTTACTTTTTTCTGAAAACTAATGAGTAAATGTTACAATTTTTTCCGTTCTCTGGAAGGCTTCCGAAAAACAGCGAACTTTGCTCAATAAATGCCATGTCTCATGTATACGCGCATTTAGGCTCATTATCTGTGTATAAAAGAGGCAGCAGAACTACTCTAAAAAGAATATGTCCCACTGCCTCATTTTAGATTTCATGTAACTGTTCAGTAGGTCTGCGCACTTGCTGCGCTGACCGTAAGAAAACAATTCTGTTTTCTCCCAACAGTACTCTTACAGCCCTAACTCCTCAAACACGCCCTTCAGGATGATCTTCACAGAACCATCCTCCAGCACCTTGTGAAGTCCGCTGTATTTCAGAAGGTCGAAGTATCCCATGGATCCGCCCGCTGCGCAGAGCTTATAATAATCTGCCCAGGCTGCCTTCCGGTCTTCCTTCATCTTTGTGTAGAACTCAAAGGCGCCCATCTGTGCCATCGCGTAATCTACATAGTAGAACGGATACAGGAAGATATGCTGCTGTTTGATCCAGAATGCTCCACTCTCGAGGAACTCATTTCCTGCATAATTTCTCCAGGGCATGTAGATCTTCTCCAGACCGCTCCAGACTGCTCTCCGCTCCATTGTGGTCATTTCCGGATTTTCAAATACCTTATGCTGATATTCGTCTACGCAGAGCATATACGGGATCTTCATAAGAGCGTCTGCCAGATGCTCTCTGCGGTATTCCTCTGCCTTATCTCCAAAGAAATTCTCCATCCACGGATAAGTCCAGAGCTCCATGCTCATGGAATGGATCTCATTGATCTCACTGGTGGAATGACATAATTCCGGGGTCTTCTGGTATTTTGCCGCTGTAAATCCTGCAAACGCGTGACCAGCCTCATGGGTCAGAACATTGACATCTGCGTCGGTTCCGTTAAAGTTTGAAAAAATAAACGGTGCATGATACTGCGGGAGTGTCGTACAGTATCCGCCGGCGCGTTTTCCGTGCTTGGAGTCCAGATCGAAAAGCTCGTACTCCATCATGAAATCAAAGAACTCTCCGCTCTCCTTGGAAAGCTCACGGTACATCTTCTGGGCTTCGCCGACAAGATATTCCTTATCTCCGATCGGAACCGGATTTCCGGACGGAGAAGCGATGGATTCGTCATAATAATAGAGTGTATCGATCCCAAGAGCTTCCTTCTGACGCTCGTACAGCTTTGCCGCTGCCGGAACCACGACCTCGCGGACCTGTTTCCGGAATACCTCCAGCTCCTTTTCCGTATAGTCAAAACGACGGCGGCGCAGATATCCCATCGGAATAAAGCTCTTAAATCCAAGCTTCTTTGCCATACCGGCACGGACCTTTACAAGACCGTCATAAACCTCCTCTAACGTCGGTGCAATTCCCTCATAGAGCTTTGCCCATGCCTCAAACGCCTCTTTTCTCTCCGCACGGTCTGTGCTCTGCATGATCTTTAAGAGTCCGTAGTTTCCGATCTGCTCTCCCTTAAATTCCACGGTAGCGGCCGCCTGCGTTTTCATAAAGCGGCTGACAAGCTCTGCCTCTTTCACCTGATCATCCACGATAGATTCGTCAGAAAGCTGTTTCTGGGCCTCCATATTCTGGATCAGGATCGTGCCGAATTCTTTTTCCATCTCAGCCTTAAACGGAGATGCCACGATCACCTCGCCCATCTCTTTTTTCAGGATTTCATATTTCGGCATCTGGCTGTTGAAATATACCATCTCCGCCTCATAGAATTCATCTAAAAGATTGATCGTATTCCGGATATGGGCGACAGTCTTTGATGTCTCAAGCTCTGTGTCGGCTTCCACATAATCCATATAGGCATTCCGAAATTCCTCGTAGTTCTTTGCTTCCTTCAACACTGCGATATCCCCCGATACGCGCGCGAAGATTTTTTCCATGTCCGGACGGACATACTGAAGCTCTGCAAATTTTTTCATGATAAGTAACCCCTTTCCCCAAGTTTCTCATCCCGTTCCCTGCTGCCCGCAGGGGCGGGTGCCTAACTAAAGACTACCCCGTTCTTTTTTAAGAACTTCTTTACATTCTCATCCCACTCGTTCTCTAACGTCCTGTCCAAGGTAAACTGCTTCATGGACGTCCCCGTAACGCAGATCATCTCGTGGTTCTCATACTGGATATTGATGTAAAGCCCGCCGACCTGATCTGGATAGATTCCCGGGATTTTTCCGGCAACGAACCGGTCTCTGGCGGATGGGGGCATCTGAAATACAATGCGGAAGCTCTCCGGAAGCCGTTTTCCTTTTATTAAGGAGTAGCAGACCGGCTTTAAGGTCTTCCATGAAGAGTACTCTTCGATCCTGTTTTCTTCCAGTTCCTCTTCGGAAAAATAGCCCTGACGGACCTTTCCGTCGATCGTGAACTGGTTGTAGGTCACGATCTCCGCTTCCCGCACCAGAAATTTATCAAAGATCTCCCCGATGAAAAGCCCTGCCGTAAACGCTTTCTGCTCTTCGATCTTTAATGCAACCATTATTTACCTCCGCATGTTGTTTCCCTGATTATGTCTGGAACTTTTTACCTGTTCCATATCTGTCCTGCTTAAAATAGTTACTGTTCACGCTTTGCGCAAACAGTAACTGATTTTGCCGATGCTTCGCATTCCGAATCGGCAAAATCCACTACCACCACTGTATTGTACGGAATTTTCAGTTCAGAAAATTCCTACCCGTGTACAGTAACTTAAAATATACTCTTATGTCATTACAGCTGTGCGGACCTGGTGAATATTTTTAAGCTGTTAACTGTCTGTACCTTTACATACTGTTTCAAATATCTCGAAAAAGTCCGCCGATGTCCTCTCTCCATCTGTTATCGAGAGATTCTTCCACAGGCTGTCATCCTTCGCGAGATGGACCTTCGCCGCGTACTCCGAGTAGGTCTCGTAAAACACCTCATTCCTCTTCTCCCGGACCATCTCTTCCTTCCGGACCTTTGTGGCAGCTTCATCGTAGTCGTTGACGCAGCGCAGGATATAATATTTTCCATCTGCCTCGATCACATCGCTGGTCTCCCCTGTGGCCAGGGCGTAAGCAGCCTTTTCGTAAGCCTCCGGTCTCAAGCCTCTGGAGATCTTCTTCTCGATCTCCTGATCCTCGGAGACCCCCTTTGCGACGGTCATAAAGTCGGTTCCTTCCATCTGGACTTTCTTTAACGCCTCATCCGCCTGATCCTTATCGGAGAGCACGATCTCATCCACGGTGATGACCTTCGCCTCGCTGTCGCTGACTTCCAGGTTGACGCTGCCCGTCAGCGTCTCCACCAGTTTTTCGGTCTTCCAGTAGTCTTCATATAAAGATTCTACCACATCTTTGTCGATTTCGGAACTCTCCCCGGCGTTTTTCAGTTCTTTCATGTACTGAGCCGCTGCCTGTTTTGCCAGTTCCCGCTCTTTTCCGGAGAGCGTGACTTTTTCCTCGTCCGCCATGCGGCTCATGGTCTTTAATTCCTTTAAGAAATCATGGATCTGGGACAGCAATGTCTCCTCGAAGGTAGTTCCAGACTCGTCCACCACCGTATCCCAGATCTTGTCTGTATATAATTCTTCATAACGGAGCCGCTCC
Organism: Clostridium sp. AM25-23AC; assembly: GCF_003435125.1. Lineage (NCBI taxonomy): Bacteria > Bacillati > Bacillota > Clostridia > Eubacteriales > Clostridiaceae > Clostridium > Clostridium sp. AM25-23AC. The sequence continues at coordinate 97,879 of NZ_QWGI01000001.1, forward strand.
GTGGTGACGATCACCATGGTCTCGGCTTTCCCGTACTCTCTTTCACTTTTTCTGCCGGAAAGCAGCGTTTCCTTCACGCCGCATCCGCAGACGACTGCTGCCGCGAGGACGACCGCCGCAAGCGTCCGTCCCCATCGGTTCCATTTTCCCATATTTCTGTCTCCACTTCTACACAGCGCCAAGTTCTTTCAATTTCTGGTACACTAAATGCACCGGAAGTCCCATCACATTCGCGTAGGATCCCTTTAATCCCTCAATATATCTCGCAAAAAATCCCTGGACCGCATAAGATCCCGCCTTGTCCATGGGCTCCTCGGAATCCGCGTACTCACGGATCTCCGCCTCTGTCATCGTGGACACGTTCACGTCCGTCTCATCGTAGAAAGAAACAACGGTATCTTCCTCTCCCGCAGTTCCTTTTTTCACGATGCACACGCCCGTATAGACCTGATGGCTGCGTCCCGCGAGTCTTTTTATCATCTCATATGCCTCTTCATGGCTCTTCGGTTTTCCGAGGATCTTTCCATCTGCCGCAACGACCGTATCAGATCCTAAGACTACCGCGCCTTCCGGCATATCTTCCGCAACATCAACGGCTTTCTGCTCCGCAAGGCTCATAACTACCACCGAGGGCTCATCCGATGTGATCTTCTCCTCCACGTGGCTCACGATGATCTCCGGGACGATTCCGATCTGCAGAAGCAGTTCTTTCCGTCTTGGGGAACCGGATGCCAGGATGATTCTCTTCTTTTCCATCTTGTTTTTCTTTCCTTTATGTCTTTCCTGCACGGACAGTTTCATACTCAAACTATCGCATTTTTCTATTTTATAGAAGAAAGAGGCGGTCTGACATAAGATCCAGCCGCCTCATCCTGTCCTAATCACTGATTTTTCCAGTAATTAGAAGCTTAATTTTTCCTCAAAATAGCTCTTTAACTCTGCGATCGGGATACGAACCTGCTCCATGGTATCTCTGTCACGAACGGTTACAGCTCCGTCTGTCTCAGAATCAAAGTCATAGGTTACGCAGAATGGCGTACCGATCTCATCCTGTCTTCTATAACGTTTACCGATATTTCCTCTGTCATCGAACTCACAGTTATAGTACTTGGAAAGCTCTGCATATACCTTCTCTGCACCCTCGTTTAACTTCTTGGATAACGGAAGGATACCAACCTTCACCGGTGCAATCGCCGGATGGAAGTGCATAACGGTACGCACATCTCCGCCCTCTAATTCTTCTTCGTCGTATGCGGAGCAGAGGAATGCAAGTGTCACACGGTCTGCACCAAGAGACGGCTCGATTACATACGGAATGTATTTCTCATTTACTTCATCATCAAAGTAAGACATATCCTGACCGGATACATTCTGATGCTGCGTCAGGTCATAATCGGTTCTGTCTGCGATTCCCCAAAGCTCTCCCCAGCCGAACGGGAATAAGAACTCAAGGTCTGTGGTTGCCTTACTGTAGAAGCAAAGCTCTTCCGGAGAATGGTCGCGGGCGCGCATCTCGTCCGGCTTGATGCCGAGATCCTGCAGCCACTTGATACAGTACTGTTTCCAGTATGCGAACCAGTCAAGGTCTGTACCCGGTTTGCAGAAGAACTCTAACTCCATCTGCTCGAACTCTCTGGTACGGAATGTGAAGTTACCCGGTGTAATCTCGTTACGGAAGGACTTACCGATCTGTCCGATACCGAACGGAACTTTCTTTCTGGATGTTCTCTGTACGTTCTTGAAGTTTACGAAGATACCCTGTGCTGTCTCCGGTCTCAAGTAAACCGTGTTCTTTGCATCCTCGGTAACGCCCTGGAATGTCTTGAACATTAAGTTGAACTGACGGATATCAGTAAAGTCATGCTTTCCGCAGCTTGGACACGGGATCTGGTTATCATCGATATACTTCTTCATCTGCTCCTGGCTCCAGCCGTCGATCGGAGTCTCCGGCTCAACGCCTTTCTCTGCCATGTAGTCCTCGATGAGCTTGTCGGCACGGAAACGCTCTTTACATGCCTTACAGTCCATTAACGGATCGGAGAAACCGCCGATATGTCCGGATGCTACCCATGTCTGGGAGTTCATTAAGATCGCGCAGTCAACACCTACGTTGTACGGATTCTCCTGAACGAATTTCTTCCACCATGCGCGCTTTACGTTATTCTTAAGCTCTACGCCCAGATTGCCGTAATCCCATGTGTTTGCAAGACCTCCGTAAATCTCGGAACCCGGATATACAAAGCCTCTGGATTTCGCAAGTGCTACAATTTTTTCCATTGTCTTTTCCATTGTGACTCTCCTCTTGATCTCTTTCTGTCCGTGCTGGTCTGCGCGGCAGAGTAATTCTTCTATTGTAACTGTCCAGCCCTTCAAACAGTGTTTTCTTACGGCCGGCGCAGGAAAACGCGCAGACCAGCTGAACAGTTTTTCACTATTTAAATATAATATAGGACGTCTCACCTTCCGGTGTCTCGGCCATACTTCCGTTAAGGGTCACACCCTCAGACACATACCGGACCTGTCCGTCTGTCTGGATCTTTGCGCTGCCCTTCACACATACCACATAGAGCTTTTTCTGTTTTGTTATATCCACAGCGGAGACCTCGGTATTCTCGTCTCCCGCCTTGTAGAACGTGGATCCGACGATATAGCCCTTTTCCACCCCATCCGGAACGGAAACGACATCCAGGCTCTCAATCCGGATCCCACTCTCAGTATCCGGATATTCCTCCGCGAAGCGAAGATATTCCTCCGCATCCGGAAATGTGATGAGAAGCTTTGCGGTTCCGTCTTTCACGGTGCATTCCGCGATCTCAGCCTTTTTTTCGCTGCTTCCGGACTGATTTCCACTCTCAAACACGCCCAGCATTTCTTCTGCGTAAGCTTTTAATTCATCAGCACTGTAGTAATCATTCTCGTAGGACTCCACATCCGCGCTTGTGACGGTGCCTTCCTTTGTGACATAAAGGCTGGACTCCGTCGGGGCAAATGCGGTCGTTCCGTTTCCTCCGCCGCAGCCATTTAAGGCAAGCGAAAGAAGGAGAATGGCTGCTGCCGTCTGTCCTTTTTTCATGAATTCCTCCTTATCCCTAAAAATCCGTAACGCTCCAGTACCTTCATCGTTACGCACGGATATTCCGGTATCTCCGACTGTACGAATAAGCCGCACAGATGTCCGCTATTTTTAAGGATTACCCTATTTATATACAAGAACATCCAAAATGTCAAGTGAATGGAAGGTTTTATCTACGAATCGCCGCTTATTTTCCGCTACGCACTTCGTAAATTCTTCCAGAACTTTCTCTGTGACCGTAAAGGTATAGAGCTTTTCCACCGGCGACGCAAGGACGTACTCCCATGTATAGATCGTGGAATCTTCCAGTCTTCCCAGAGGCTTTTCCATATACTCACCGTTGATCTCCATGAGTTTCAGTTCGAAGACTGCCCGCACAAGGCGATTGGGGATCGCGCTTTTCAAGAGCGCCCTGAGGGACTGATAGAGAAGCTTTAAGGTCTCCACTGCCTCCAGATTTTCTCTCCCGTAGTAGTCCGCAAACTCCAGAAAATAGGAGCCGTAACACGCCGCCTCCATATCCTCCGTGATCTCCCGGAAGTAGTTCTGTACATCCACAGAGACGAGAGAGTAGGCATCCCGGCCCTCATAGAGGGCAAACGTGCCGAATACAAAAGGCGCGGATGCCGCCATCAGCGTGCTTCCCGGTCTTCTTGCGCCTCTGGCGAAAGCCGTGATCTTTCCCCGTTCACAGGTCAGGATCACAAGTCTTCTGTCGTATTCGCCCGCCGGGGCGGATTTGATGACCATCCCGGTCAGAATCACCTGTTCTCTCATATCTTAAATGTCTTTCGAATTATAACCGTAGTTCTTCATGTAGAGCTCGGAATCTCTCCATTCCTTGCGGACCTTGACCCAGAGCTTTAAGTTGACCTTCGTGTCCATAAGGTTTTCGATCTCGATCCTGGCGGAGGTACCGATGCGTTTTAACATCTGGCCGCCTTTTCCGATGACGATTCCCTTATGGGACTCACGTTCGCAGATGATCGTCGCGTCGATATCAAACATGCCGTTATCGCGCTCTGTCATGCGCTCGATGGTGACTGCGATTCCGTGGGGGATCTCGTCAGACATCATGCGGAGTGCCTTCTCGCGGATCAACTCCGCGGCGATCTGGCGCATCGGCTGGTCCGTGACGGTGTCCTCATCGTAATACTGCGGTCCTTCCGGCAAATACTGGAAGATCGTGTGGATCAGGGTATCCGTGTTTGTCTTCTTCATCGCGGATACCGGGATCACCTCTTTAAAGTGGTACGCGTCCTTATAAGTCTCGATAGTCTTTAAGATGTCCTCTTTCTTCACCGTATCGATTTTGTTGATGACGAGGATCACCGGTGTCTTTACCGTCTGCAGCACCTTTAAGATATGCTGCTCACCGGAACCGATGTAGGTCCCCGGCTCCACGAGCCACAGGATCACATCCACCTCGCGGAGTGTGTGCTCCGCAACATTCACCATGTACTCACCGAGTTTGTTTTTTGCCTTGTGGATGCCCGGTGTATCGAGGAAGATAATCTGCCCGTGTTCATCTGTATACACAGTCTGGATCCTATTTCTCGTGGTCTGCGGTTTTTCCGATGTGATCGCGATCTTCTGTCCGATCAGGTGGTTCATCAGCGTGGACTTACCAACGTTCGGGCGTCCGATCAATGTCACAAAACCAGATTTATATCCCTTTTTCATGAAATCTCCTTAATTCTTTTATATGTATCTCTCCCATACCGAATTGCTCCCGCATCTACGCTTCGCTCCGGTCGGTGCTGGACATGTGCCACCGGCACATAGCACCTTCAAAAGCATTCGTAATCCGCTCATTTTTCTTCGAAAAATGGCTACTTACTCATGCTTTTGGCGGGCCAAAAGGTCAAAACTTCTCTTGCAGGCAAGCCTGCGTCGAAGTTCCGGCCTTTTTTCCCTTGGTATTATGCAAACAGCGGCTTGATCTCCTTAAATATCTCGCTGT
>NZ_QWGI01000001.1:102924-103145 GCF_003435125.1 Clostridium sp. AM25-23AC
CTCTCTCATACCAGGTTGCTCCGCACTGCGTGCTCCCGCAACCTTCAAAAGCATTCGTAATCCGCTCATTTTTCTTCGAAAAATGGCTACTTACTCATGCTTTTGGCGGGCCAAAAGGTCAAAACTTCTCTTGCAGGCAAGCCTGCGTCGAAGTTCCGGCCTTTTTTCCCTTGGTATTATGCAAACAGCGGCTTGATCTCCTTAAATATCTCGCTGTCTGC
>NZ_QWGI01000001.1:103155-276790 GCF_003435125.1 Clostridium sp. AM25-23AC
ATGCAAACAGCGGCTTGATCTCCTTAAATATCTCGCTGTCTGCCTTGATCTTATCCTCATTTCCGACCACGCATACCGCGCCAGTCTCAAGGATCGCCTTCGTGATCGGTGCAAGGGCGCGGATGTCTTCCACAGTCGCGTTTAAGATCTCCTCGCGCTCCTTCTTCAGCATCTCGTCCGTCACTCCGGAATACCATGCGGAGAGTCCGCGGCTTCCCTGTAAGGACGGAGTCAGCGGTGTGTCGATATCGCTGATGGTTCCGATGACATATTTTGTCATGGTGCGCTCATCCGCCTCGAAGTTCTCCAGATAAGCCGGAATGCCGAGATAGATATCATCGCTCTTCTTCACTTCCGGATCGCGATAAGAGACAAAATATCCCTCGCCGGAACGTCCAATGCCGCTCATACAGCCGTAAGCGCCGCCCTTCACGCGGATGTTGATCCAGAGGTAATCGTAGCTCAGCATCACCTTCAGGATCCGAAGCGCGCCTGTGTAGGAATATCCGCTTCCCGCGAAGGTTCCACAGTGTGCCACATAGTTGACCTTTGAGGAGGAAGTGAATCCCTCGTTTAAATTCTCCTTCGGTGCCGTAAACGGATAGATTTTTCCGCTGCCCGCCGGATGCTTCTCAGAGAGCTTCTTCATAGCATTCCCGAGGTAAGAGAATCCCTCGTCGTCCGCCGTGTAGCTGACGGTCATGTTCTCCCTTGTAAAAAGAGCTTCCATCACACGCTTCAGACCTGCGATGATCTCGCTCTTCTTCTCGTCAAAGTTCTTCGCACAGTCCTCCAGGAACTTAAAGTATCCAATCCCGCCTGTCATATCGTTATAGTAGGAGGTGTCAGAGAAGTAGGATGTGGCTCTCGCGACTGCCGCCGTGTGGCCAGATCCCATGAGTTTCATCTGGGACTTTGATTTTCCCTCGCTTAGGATCTCGTTTAACCGCTTCTCATCATCGAGAACAGAGCGGTTAAGGATCTCCTCCAGGATCTCGAAGCCGAAGTCAAGCTTCTCGTAGAGCACTCTCGCGCTGCAGACAAAGACACCTGTGAAGCTTCCTGCCTTTGTGAGATCCGGGTAAGATGTCACGGAGAAGGAAATTCCACCGCTGTTTAAAAAGATCTCGCTGCTTAAATCGCTGTAGCTGTAATTTTTCGTATCCACATATCCAAGGACAGATTTTAAGAGTCCGAGATACGGCAGGTCCTCCATCGGAATCCGGTCCGTGTTGAAGAGGACCTTCAGATAACCGATCCCTGACGTGAACATGTTGTGGCGGACCACTGTGATGCCGTCCAGCTTCGTCTCCTCGAAGATCAGCTTCGCCGGTTCCCTTCCGATCTCCTCTCTCGTGAGCATCGGGATCTTCTCGAGATCCTCCTTCGGTGACGGGGTATCCTGGTATTCCTTTAATTCCTTCGTCTGGCGTACCAGAGTCTCGATCTCCTCTTTAGAGAGACTGTCCTTATATTCTTTTAACTTTTTCGCCGTCTGCTCCTCGATCCGTGCGGCGAGGTTCTTCTTCGGGCTCGCGATCACAACAGCCTCGTACGGGTTGTCAAGAAGGTATGTCCTGATCAGTCCCTCAAAATATCCGCTGTCCGCGCCTTTCTTCAACGCCGCGAAGGTGTCCTCATACTCTAAGTGCATCATCGGATCGCCGCCGTAGAGCCAGCTGTCCAGGCACTGGAGACCGTACATGAGTCCCTTCGGCGTGGAGCCATAATCCGCCTCGCGGTACTGGAATTCATAGTTGTTGATTCCGGCTTTCAGGCACTTTTTGTCGATGCCGCCGTCCGCGAGCTTCTTTAACTCCGCCTTTACGATCTTTACGAACTCGTCCTTCTGCTCTCTCTCCGCGTTCTTCGCGATCACGGAGAAATACGGCTGTAAGATCCCATACTCGTAGCCGCCCATGATGTCATCGCCAATCCCGGCATCCAGAAGCGCTTTCTTAAGCGGCGCGCCTGGGGCATCTAAGAGCACATACTCCAGGATCTGGAATGCCACGTACTCCTTCGGGGAGAGTTCATTTCCCGCCTGGGTATTGATGGAAAGGTAGGTCGCGTGGTCAAGGCTCTCGGACTCGGATACGGAGTAGAAGATCTCCCTCTCGATGGGTTCCTTGAATTTCTTCTGGATCTGGATCTCAGAATCGATCTCTTTTCTGTCGTACTTTCCGAGGTACTCCTCATCCAGCCATCTTAATTTCTCCGTCATGTCCATATCGCCGTAGAGGTAGATATAGCTGTTGGACGGATGATAATATTTATGATAGAACGCGAGGTAATCCTCGTAGTTCAGCTTTACAATGTCTTCCGGATCTCCGCCGGACTCCACGCCGTAGCAGGTATCCGGGAACATTGCCGTATGGATATAGCTGTCCAGGACACTCTCTGGGGAGGAGAACACGCCCTTCATCTCGTTGTATACAACGCCATTGTAGGTGAGCTCGCCTTCCGGCTCTTCCAGCTCGTAGTGCCAGCCTTCCTGCATGAAGATTTTCTTCTCTTTTCCGATATTCGGGTGGAAGACCGCGTCCATGTAAACGTCCATGAGGTTCTGGAAATCAGTGTCGTTGCAGCTTGCGATCGGATAAACGGTCTTATCCGGGTAAGTCATGGCGTTTAAGAAGGTGTTTAAGGATCCCTTGACGAGCTCCACAAATGGATCCTTCACCGGGAATTTATCAGATCCGCAGAGCACGGTATGCTCGATGATATGCGGAACGCCGGTGCTGTCTGACGGCGGCGTCCGGAAACCGATACAGAATACTTTATTATTGTCCTCGTTGCTCATGAGGAATATATTTGCGCCTGTTTTTTTATGCTCTAAGATCATACCGTCGGAATTCAGTTCCGGGATATGTTTTACCTGCCGAAGCCGGTACGCGTCAAGGGCTTTGACTGATTCAATCTGGCTCTCCATATCTGAATGTCCTTTCTGTTGTGCTTTAGGCTATAGTTGTAACCGGATCGCTCCGCACTTCGTGCTTCCACGTCTGCGCTCCGCTCCGGTCGGTGCTGATCATGTGCCACCGGCACATAGCACCCTCAAAAACATTCGTAATCCGCTCATTTTTTCTGCGAAAAAATGGCTGCTTACTCATGTTTTTGGCGGGTCTCAAGGTCATGCCCTCTCCTGCAGGCAAGCTTGCGTCGGATTCCTGACCTTGATGCCCTTATTTACATATTTCCCACAAATTTATCTTTTAATATCGCAAAACACTCTCTGACACAAAAATGTGCAAAAAGCACCGGATCCGACTTCGCGGAAATTCCGCTGACATTCGGGATTCCGACGTGTCTTGCGATTCCTTTTGCCCGGAGTTCGTGGAAATTGCTGGTGAGGATGCCCACGCGGATCGTGATTTCCTCATCCGGCGGAAGAAGGTAACCGTATTCCGCCATGGCCGCGCGCAGCGTTGCCCGGCGGAGACGTTCTCTTTCCGTAATCAGAATCTTACTGTATACCATATTTTCGTAAGTGCTGCGGGACGATTCCTCTAAGAGGAGCTGGTAATCCGACACCCCACGGCTCTTCATATATCGGTACATAGCGGATGCCTCTGTCACATCCTCATCATCGCCCTGTCCGCCGGAAAGAACGAACACCGTGTTCGGATGATAGGCCGCGTACTCCACCGCCTTATCCAGGCGCCGCTCCAGGGTGCGGCTGATCTTGTTTCCGCGCACCTGGGCGCCGAGGACGATCACGTAGTTCACACTCTCCTTCTGGAAGGAGATAGCGCTGAAACCCATCATGAGTTCCACCACGACAAAAATAAAGGCGATGGCTGAAAAAAACGTGATCACCGCCACTTCCAGCTGCACCGGAATCTTGTCGCGGAATCTCGGGTAAAACTTCATCACCGCGGCCGCGGCAAAAAATCCCAGCGCCAGTATGATCCAGATCGCCGAGAACGAAGTTCCCGCGCCGGAGTAGATCACGATCACGCCGTAATAAATGAGGCATAATATTCCAATGATGCAAAAAACTACTGCCACAATTATGCCTCCTTTCCAGTCTTTCACATTATTATCTGCAATTCTGTCAACTCTGAAAATGTTTCCCTCCAGCCCCGCAGGATCCCAGCCAGCTCTGTGTGCTGTGAACATTTCTACTCAGGGAATCGCCACCCGGTAATCTCTTACTCTGCCTCTTTCTTTCGCAGAATATCGTACTGCTCCACTTCCCCGTCCAGGTCGATGTAGAGGACCTGTTTCGGATGCGGTGCGCTCTCCTGGCTCTCGCCTTCCTCGGTGTAGATGCCGCGGACGAGGGCGGAAATATTTCTTCCGTCCGGTTTCATGATCTCGATGGTCTCACCGACGGAGAACTTATTCTTCTGCTCGATCTTCGCGAATCCTCTCGCATCGCGCTCTTCCGCAGTTCCGAGATAGATATAGTTCTTTACATACGTGTTGCTGTCGTAGATCTGGGTCTCGGACGTCGGTTTTCCAAAGTAAAAACCTGTGGTAAACTCACGGTAAGTGCACTTTCCGATCTCTTCCTTGTACCACTCCATGTTCGCTTTATATTTCTCCGGATTCTCCAGATAGTCATCGATGGCTTTGCGGTAGGTCCTGGCAACTGTTGCCACATAGAGCGCCGTCTTCATGCGGCCTTCGATCTTAAAACTGTCGATTCCGGCGTCGATCATCTCCGGCACATGCTCGATCATGCAGAGATCCTTGGAGTTGAAAATATAGGTTCCTCGCTCATTCTCGTATACCGGCATATACTCGCCCGGTCTCGTCTCCTCCACAACGGAGTATTTCCAGCGGCACGGATGGGTACAGGCACCCTGGTTCGCGTCGCGGCCCGTAAAGAAGTTGCTGAGCAGGCATCTTCCGGAGTAGGAAATGCACATCGCGCCGTGGATGAAGCTCTCGATCTCCATGTCCTCCGGGATATGCTCCCGGATCTCCTTGATCTCCTTTAAAGATAACTCTCTGGCGGAAACCACACGCTTTGCGCCGAGCTCATGCCAGAAGAGATATGTTCCATAGTTTGTATTGTTCGCCTGGGTGCTGATATGGATCTCTATGTCCGGGAGTACCCGCTTTGCGATGGTGAAAACACCCGGGTCTGAGATAATGAGAGCGTCCGGACGGATCGTCTTTAACTCCTCAAAATACTCCTCAACACCTGCAAGGTCGTCGTTGTGCGCGAGAATATTCGCTGTGATATACACCTTTACGCCGTGGTCATGGGCAAATTTGATGCCCTCCATGATCTCTTCGTTCGTAAAGTTTTTCGCCTTGGCGCGGAGGCCGAATGCCTCACCGCCGAGATATACAGCATCAGCGCCGTAGATAACGGCTGTCTTTAAGACATCAAGGCTTCCTGCCGGAATCAGAAGTTCTGTTTTTCTCATAATTCATCCTTTCCAAATGTTCAACCGGTCTGCACACCCGCTGCGCTGACCGCATGAAACAAGTCCGCCTCTATTTTGCCGGACCGCTTCCTTTTTTCACACTGAGCGCGACCCCGTCGCCCACCGGCAGGATCGAAGTCTCGAATTCATCCATATGTTTTAACGTATATAAATACTCCCGCATCCGCTCGTGGATCGTCCGGTCACGGCGCTCCACCGCGTAACGCGATTCCATGATCGTTCCGTCCTGGAGGACATTGTCAGACATTAAAAGTCCGCCATCCCGCAGAAGGCGCAGGATATCCGGCAGCCAGTTGATGTACTGGCCCTTTGCCGCGTCCATGAAGATAAAATCAAAGGAGCCGGAAAGACCCGCAAGGATTTCCCCGGCATCGCCCTCCAGCAGCGTGATTTTTTCTTCCATCCCAGCAAGGCGGAAGTTTTCCTTCGCCTCCGGGATCCTCTTTTCATATTTTTCAATGGTCGTGATCCGGCACTCTTTTGGCATCACCGATGCCATCAAAAGTGCCGAGTATCCGACCGCAGTTCCAACTTCAAGGATCCTGTTCGGAGCCACCAGCGTCACCATCGTCTTTAAGAGCGATGCTGTCTCCCTGCGGATGATCGGAACCCTGTTCTTCACAGCATTCTCAGCGATCGTCTCAATAAGCGGTCCGTCTCCCTGGGCCAGGGAATTTATATAAGTCGTAAGTCTGTTCTCCGTGATCATGATTTTGTGTCTTCCTTCGCGGTATCGTCCGGATTTTCCTTTAAAATATTGATCAGCTCCTTGGAATCCTTCGAGGTGTTTAACTCGTAGGTTCCCGCGTTCACTTCATATCCATAGCATTTTGCCTGGATCGTAAATGTGCGGGCATCGCGGATCAGACCGGCTTTCTTTAAGATCTTTCCGACCTCTTCCACCGACTCATCCCCGTCCAGTTTGATACTCTTTTCTGTTCCAGGCTCTGCTTCCATTGCCGGCGCGTAGAAGATCCCATGTCCGAAGGAGTAGGCGCTTCTCGCCCCCGTAACAATGAGTACCGCAGCGAGACCGTACAGGATGATCCTTCCGGATGTGCTGATGACAAACAGGCTGATTTTGTTGATTTCTCTCGTTATCTTGCTCATATCATTTCCCTTGCAGGTAGCTCCGCCGTGTATCTTCTTGTTTTCATGTGCATGAAAACAAGAAGTCGGGGGCGTTCCCCCCTATACTGAGCTGTGCCAAAAATTGCTTATGCAAGCAAGCTTGCAACACAATTTTCAGCCCAGCTCGGTGCACGGCTAACTGGGTTCATTTAAACTTCCATGATGATCGGAAGGATCATCGGGTTTCTCTTGATTCGTTTCCATAAGAAGTCGCTTAAGCTGTCACGGATGATGTTCTTGATCTTGCCCCAATCAGACACGTGACGCTCTAAGCAGTCTGCCACAGCCTGATCCACGATTGCCTGAGCCTCTTCCATCAGATCCTCGGATTCACGCACATAGACAAATCCTCGGGATACGATATCCGGTCCGGAGAGCAGCATATTGGAATGCTTCTCCAGCGTCAGGACAACGATGATGATGCCGTTCTGGGCAAGATTCTGACGATCGCGGAGTACAATGTTTCCGACATCTCCGACGCCGAGTCCGTCAACGAGAACACCGCCGGACTGTACATGATCGATGACGTCCGCTCCGCTCTCACCGATCTCAAGCACGTCTCCTGTGTGGAGCATCACAACATTCTCCTTCGGGATTCCAAGAGAGATCGCAAGCTCCTTCTGTGCCATTCTGTGGCGGTATTCGCCGTGGATCGGGATCGCAAATTTCGGGCGTACTAACGCGTAGATCAGCTTGATCTCCTCCTGGCAGGCGTGTCCGGATACATGGGTATCCTGAGAGATGACCTTCGCGCCCTTCATAGAGAGCTCGTTGATCACTCTGGAAACAGCCTTCTCATTTCCCGGAATCGGTGTGGAGCTTAAAACGACCACATCGCGCGGAGTGATGGAGACCTTTCTGTGCATGGAGGATGCCATTCTGGAAAGGGCTGCCATGGACTCACCCTGGCTTCCTGTTGTAATGAGGACGGTATCCTCCTCCTTATAATTCTTTAACTGTTCAATATCCACGAGCGTTCCATCCGGGATATTGATATATCCGAGCTCCTGGGCAGTTCCGATGACGTTGACCATGCTGCGGCCTTCCACAACGACTTTTCTGCCGTACTTGCATGCGGAGTTGATGACCTGCTGGACACGGTCCACGTTGGAAGCGAATGTCGCAACAATGATACGGTTCTGCTGATGCTCCGCAAAGATCGCATCAAAGGTCTTTCCGACGGTTCTCTCGGACATGGTAAATCCAGGACGAATCGCGTTTGTGGAGTCGCAGAGAAGGGCAAGAACACCTTTCTTTCCGAGCTCTGCCAATCTCTGGAGGTCTGTCACATCGCCGAATACCGGAGTGTAGTCGATCTTGAAATCACCGGTATTTAAGATGATTCCCGCAGGTGTGAATACCGCAAGGGCAGCCGCGTCCTCAATGGAGTGGTTCATCTTGATAAATTCTACGCGGAAACAGCCGAGATTGATGGACTGTCCGTGCTTTACGACCTTGCGCTTTACGCTGCGCAACATGTTGTTCTCTTCGAGTTTATGGTCAATTAAGCCCATGGTCAGCTTTGTCGCATAGACCGGCGCGTTCACCATTTTTAACACGTACGGAAGCGCTCCGATATGGTCCTCATGACCGTGGGTAATAACGAATCCTTTTACTTTCTCATAATTATCTTTTAGATAGGTCACATCCGGAATGACAAGATCGATTCCAAGCATGTCATCACTGGGGAATGCAAGTCCGCAGTCCATAACGATGATGCTGTCGCCGTACTCGATGGCTGTCATGTTCATTCCGATCTGTTCCAGTCCCCCGAGAGGGATAATTTTGACTTTGCAGTCTGCTGTATCATTCTTCACGTTCTTCACGATTCATAACCTCTTTCTTATTTTCATTCTTCGTCCTGCATTCACTGCAAAGTCCATAGAGCTTTACCTCGTGGTTTGTCACGAGAAAGCCCAGTTTCTCCATAACCTCCTCTTCCAGACTGTCCAAAAGGTCTGATTCCAGGGAATACACCTTTCCGCAGCCGGTACAGATGGCATGGTGGTGGCGGTGTCCCGACGCGCTTTCTTCACCGTTCAGCTCATACCGGGTAAAACCGTCATCAAATGTGACTTTGTCGATTACATGCAGGTCTAAAAGGACCTGTACGGTCCTGTATATCGTAGCCAGTCCGATCTCCGGGCTGTTTACTTTCGCTAAATCATAAATTTCTTCCGCAGTCAGATGTTCCGCTGGATGGGACGCAATAATATCAAGTACCATCATACGCTGATTTGTTACTTTGAGTCCTGCCTTGCGCAGCAGTCCTTTTACCGTTTCGTCGTTCATTTTCATTGTCCCCCAACATCTGTCCTCCGAAAACCTTCCTGCTGCCAGCGTTCTGCGCAGACAGCAACCGGTCCTGCATTCGATCAGCTTCTTTTCCAAGCACCAGGCCCGCCTTTTTCCCGTCATCCAGACGGGCAAGTTTCCTGACTGTCAATACGATTATTTGTCTGTATCTGTGTATTAAATGTTTGTTTTCTGCTTTTTGTACGTGCTCTACTGTTTCTCGAGATCCACGTCGTCAAGAAGCTCCGCGAAGATCTTCATGAGACCTTCCAGCTCGTCCTCATCTTCCACGAACTCATAGAGGGCATCAGACTCGTCTGCGCCGGACATATCCTTTAAGATATAGCAGTCGCCTTCCTCGTCGTCATCTTCCGCGTCTGTGACAAGAAGATAGTTTGCCCCGTTTAATTTTGTCTCCTCCACAACATAGAATTCCAGTGTCTGGTCATCGTCGACCAATGTGATTTTTCTCTCTTCCATACATATTCTCCTGTCTCTGAAAAATGTGTAACTTTTCAAGACCTTCACTTACAGAACCTTCCACCGGCAGCTTCTTCCGGATGCACGGCAGCGGTTACATGTACAGTAACGAAAAGTTCTCAGGTATCGTTTCGTATTATTCTTTTTCCTTCGTTTTCAGGCAGTCCAGATAACCCTGTAAGATCAGCCCCGCAGCGACTTTATCGATCACCGCTTTTCTGTTCTCGCGGCGCACTCCGCTCTCTATCAGGATCTGTTCCGCAGCAACGGTCGTGAGACGTTCATCCCAGTAATGCACCGGAAGTCCGGTACGGCGCTCCAGCATTTCTCCGAAAGCTTTCGTCTTTTCGACGCGCTCTCCTTCTGTATTGTTCATATTTTTCGGAAGTCCCAGCACGATCTCCGTGATCTCGTACTCCGCGATCAGCTCCTCGATCCGGGCACATGTCTTGCGCAGTTTATTCTCGTCCTTGCGCTCGATGGTCTCGACACCCTGTGCCGTCAGAAGAAGTCCGTCGCTGACTGCGACTCCTACGGTCTTTGAACCGAAATCCAGTCCGAGTATTCTCATAACGTATATTATCCTATCTGTTTTTCCTCATAGCAAAACCAGCCGGTGATTCCCGGCTGTCTGCATATTCTTTCTTATCTTTCCCAGAAACTAGCGGAGTCTCGTATCGATATAATTCTCCATCAGTTCTTCCAGGATCTCATCACGTTCCACCTTCATGATCAGGCTTCTTGCGCTCTTGTAGCTTGTAATATAGGTCGGATCACCAGACATGATATAGCCGACGATCTGGTTGATCGGGTTGTATCCCTTTTCCGTGAGCGCCTCGTAAACCTCACGGAGGACCTCACCGACCTCCAGTTTTTTATCTTCCTGTACCGCTTTAAAATATTGTGTATTACTGATATCGCCCATAAATATCCTCACGTCCTTCGACGGCTGTCCCGCGCTTTTCGCGCAAAGCCATCCCTTTTGTTGCTATCCTTATTCTACTCTACTTTCATATTTTGTGCAATATAAAACTTACTCGCCCAATTTAACGCTGTTTTTCATTTTCAGCCAGAAAAATCGGGACTTTCAACACTGTTTCACGGCATTTTGGGTGCCAAAAATACTTATTTTTCGTTCAGAAGCAGAATCTCCTCTGTCAGAAAATCTCCAAGAATGCCCGAAACGAACGTATTTTTCAGCGCTTTCGGATCACGTCCGTCGAGACGGATCGCTGCCTTTACATATTCCTTTGTATACCCGGTCATGTAGATCTCGTCATTGATGGTCACCGGTTCCTCCAGAAGGATCTCCTGTTCTGTTCCCGTGAAGGAACTTCTGTACTTCCCGGACATCTTCTTCTCGAGTTTTAAGAGAACGGCGCTGCGCTCTTTCTTCACCGGCTCCGGCACCTGGTCAGGCATCCGGTCCGCGCGGGTTCCGGCACGTCTGGAATACGGGAACACATGCATCTCGTAGAAGTAAACTTTTTCGAGGAATCTCCTTGTTGTCTCAAAGTCCGCATCCGTCTCTGCCGGAAATCCGACGATAACATCCGTCGTGATCGCCGGATTCCTGAAGTGTTTTCTTAAGATCTCACAGCGGTCCGCATATTCCTCGCAGGTGTAATGGCGGTTCATGCGCTTCAGGGTATCGTCGCATCCGCTCTGCAGGGACAGGTGGAAATGCGGACAGATCTTCGGAAGCCTGGAAAGCTCCGACGCGAACTCTTCTGTGATGACACGGGGCTCTAAGGAACCAAAACGGATCCGCTCGATTCCGTCGATCTCATGAAGTCTCTTAATCAGTGTCAGAAAGTCGATTCCCTCATCCTTGAAATCGATGCCGTAGGAGGTCAGGTGGATTCCGGTGAGAACGATCTCCTTGTAACCTTCCTCTGCCAGGATCTTTACTTCCTCCTCCACATCCTCCGGCCGGCGGCTTCTGACGCGGCCTCTCGTATACGGAATGATGCAGTAGCTGCAGAACTGGTTGCAGCCGTCCTGAACCTTGATGAAGGCGCGGGTGTGCTCCGCCTGTTTGTTGATGTGAAGTTTCTCGTACTCGTTGGATCCCGCAAGGTCCGTGATGGACTCCCGGATCTCTTTTCCGGCAAACCATGCCTCCAGAAGCGGGACAAGGTCCGCCTTGCGGTTGTTTCCGATGATCAGATCAACAGCGGCATCCTCTCTCAGTTTGTCCGCCGCCGCCTGGACATAGCATCCTGCCGCAACTACCACCGCGTCCGGATTCTTCGCCTTCGCGCGGTGCAGCATCTGGCGGGATTTTTTATCTGCAACATTTGTCACGGAACAGGTGTTGATGACATAGACATCCGCTTTCTCCTCAAAGCTCACGATCTCATAGCCTGCAGCCTCCAGAAGCTGTTCCATGGCCTCCGTTTCGTATGCATTTACTTTGCAGCCAAGATTATGCAGCGCTGCTTTTCTCATATTCAATCTCCTTGTAATTACTGGGGTGATTTCTCTGCCATGCCATGTTTCCGTCCTCAAAATTTCAGAATCATATCATGTGCAAAGCTTGTTTTTTATTCAAGATACCTCTTGACTTTTCATGCATGTCCATTTAGTATGAAGATAGGTTTTTTTATTACCAGAATCAAAAAATATTCGAATATTGGGAGGAACACTGACATGAAAACCGTTAAAATTTCTTTAAACTCCATCGATAAAGTGAAATCTTTTGTAAATGACCTTACCAAGTTTGATACCGATTTCGACCTTGTTTCCGGCAGATACGTCATCGACGCAAAATCCATCATGGGTATCTTCAGTCTGGACCTTTCCAAGCCGATCGATTTAAATATCCACGATGGCGGAAATACAGAAGAGATCCTTACTGTACTTGCTCCGTATATCATTGAAGCATAAGAAAGTGTTTTTAAAAACTGCCGGAAACTAAATTCCGGCAGTTTTTTACGCGTGCAACGAGCCAAAGTCCATGCTTGCATGAGACCTTGGCGACTGCCGCGATAACTTGAGAAGCTCGCAAAGCGTGCTTCTCATAGTTTCCTTTTCCGCCAGTTTTTTCCGCACCGCATAACATCATTTTCCATGCTGCGGCACATTTCAGTCCAACTGGGAATCCCAAACCGCATTTTAGATGCAGCGGATCACTTCTCTCGTCTCCAGTGCTGTCTTCATCAGCTCGTCGATCTTCTCATCCAGCTTTTTCTCGGAATTTTTGATCTTCTTTAAGCTCGGCTTTGTGACCGGATGCTTTGCGACGAAGATCGTGCAGCAGTCCTCGTACGGAAGAACCGATGTCTCATAAGTACCGATTTTTAAAGAGATATCCACGATATCCTGCTTGTCGAAGGCAATGAGCGGTCTCATAACCGGGAGCTCGCATACTTCGTTTGTGACAGCTAAGGACTGCATCGTCTGAGATGCGACCTGACCGATGCTCTCGCCGGTGACAAGTGCCAGACAATCATTCTCCTTCGCGATCGTCTCTGCGATCTTCATCATATAGCGGCGCATGATGATCGTAAGCTCGTCATGCGGGCACTGATCGTAGATGTAGAGCTGGATATCGGTAAAGTTGATGATATTCAAGCGGATCGGTCCCGTGTATTTCGCAACAAGCTTCGCGAGATCAACGACCTTCTGTTTTGCGCGCTCGCTCGTATACGGCGGCGCATGGAAATAGGTCGCATCGATGGTCACGCCGCGCTTTGCGATCATCCAGCCTGCAACCGGGCTGTCGATTCCGCCGGATAATAACAACATGGCACGTCCCGCTGTTCCGATCGGCATTCCGCCCGGTCCCGGGATCGTCTCGGAGAAGATATTGATCTTGTGGCGTACTTCCACACGGAGCAGCACATCCGGTGTGTGGACATTGACCTTTGTCTCCGGGAATGCGTTTAAGATCACCTCGCCGAGGTCACGGTTGATCTGGTCGGAAACTACCGGATACTGCTTGTTGGCGCGTCTCGCAACGACCTTAAAGGTAAAGTTCTTATTCTCATAGGCATCGTCAATATATTTTACGACCTGTGCCTTCAGGTCCTCATAACCGTTGTCTTCGATCTGAACCATCGGGCAGATCCCGACGATACCGAATACATGCTGAAGAGCATCGATCACCTCATCGTAATCGAAGTCTTCTGCTGCCTCCGCGTAGATTCTTCCCGCCTCTTTTGTGACGGAGAAATTGCCTTCCAGATTCTTTAAACGGTGATGGATCTGTTTTACAAGGGCATCCTCAAAGAGGTAACGGTTTTTTCCCTTTACGCCGATCTCTGCGTATTTGATTAAAAATGATCTGTATTTCACGGAATATCCTCCATAGGATCCTGAACTTTTTGCGATCGGCATTTTCCCGCCGTCCGCCGCTGTTTCAGGATATTTTTCTTAGTGACTGACCGGGAATTCTTCGTTTTCCCGCCAAGTGTTGTATATGATCTTTATGCTCTCCGATATCTTCTGAGCATCGGCACAAGTTCATTCAGTACTTCCAGACAGTAATCCACTTCCTCCTCAGTATTAAATGCACCGAAGGAGAAGCGAAGCGTGGAATCCAGCAGGGAATCCTTCACGCCGATCCCTTTTAAGGTTCCTGACACACCCGGATGATTGGAGGAGCATGCGGAGCCGGAAGAAACATAGATTCCCTTATCTTCCAGCGCATGGAGCAGTACCTCTGCCCTCACGCCCTCAAATCCTGCCGCAACGATCTGCGGAGCGCTGTCCCGGCCGGTAAGACCATGGACTGTAACGCCGTCCATCGCCTGAAGACCTTTTACCATGCGGTCCTTGATCGCATAGAGCTTATCGATCTTTGCATCATGATCTGTATAAACCATCTTTGCTGCAAGTCCGAGACCTGCGCATCCCGGAACATTCTCGGTGCCGGAGCGCATGCCTTTCTGCTGTCCGCCGCCGTAGATGATCGGTTTGATCTTTACCTTCTCATCAATATACAGGAAGCCGGTTCCCTTCGGGCCGTGGATCTTATGTCCGCTGGCTGATAAGAGGTCGATGCCCTGTTTTTTCGGACGGATCACATATTTTCCGTAAGCCTGGATCGCGTCCACATGGAAGTAGGCGGACGGCTTTTTCTCCTTGATGATCTTCGCGATCTCCTCGATTGGTTCTACCGCTCCGATTTCATTGTTTACATACATGACGGACACAAGGATCGTATCGTCGCAGATTGCCTCACGAAGCGCGTCTAAGGATACATGTCCGTTATGGTCCACCGGCAGGTAGGTCACGCGGAAGCCAAACTCCTCGAGGAACGCTGTCGTATTGTAGATCGATGCATGTTCCACGCAGGAGGTGATGATGTGGTTTCCGGCGCGCTTATTTGCAAGCGCCGTTCCGATCAGCGCCAGATTGTTGGACTCGGTTCCGCCGGAAGTGAAGAGGATCTCCTTATCCTTCACTTTTAAAGTCTTCGCGATCTCCTCACGGGCAGTCTTAATATAATTTTCCGCCTCCACGCCTTTCATGTGTCTGGAGGACGTATTGCCGTAGTCCACGGTCATTGTCTCCGCGACGATGTCGCGCACCTCGTCGAAGGCGCGGGTCGTCGCGGAGTTATCAAAATAAACTTCTCTCTTTTCCATGAGTTTTATTTACTCCCAGTCTGGACCGGCAAAACATTCTCCATATTCATATACCGGTCTTTTTACTTCTTAAAATTTACCCTTTATAGCATAATGCTATTTTCAACTTTTTTGTAATCGTTCAGTTATTCACAGTTATAATTAAAAACTCATCCTGAATTTTTCTTCGGTCTGCACTGAAATTTTTACTTCATGATTCCAGTAATAATCCCACAGCCGCCATCACAAACATTCCGGCCGTTTCCGTCCTGAGGATTCTCTTTCCGAGCGTCACCGGCTTCACCCCGGACTGCATCGCAAGCTCCACTTCCCCGTCCGAAAATCCGCCTTCCGGTCCGATAAAGATGGACAGGCTCTGTCCCGGTTTTAAGCTCCCGATGAGTTCTCTCGTAAGTGCCATTCCGCCCGCTCCCGGAAGACTCTCAGAATCTTCGTAGGGAATGATCGCCAGATCATCCAGCGCTGCCGCCTCAATGGCCGCCTTAAATTTCATCACATTTCCAATTTCCGGAACAATCATGCGCTTCGACTGTTTTGCCGCGCTCTCGGAGATCCCGTACCAGCGTTTTCTCTTCGCTTCCTCTTTTTTCGCATCAAGCTTCACCACCGCGCGGTCGGTGTCCACCGGAACAATCTTTGTGACACCCAGTTCTACACATTTCTGGATGATAAATTCCATTTTATCTGCTTTCGGAAGTCCCTGATACAAGGTTACTGTTACAGGAAGCTCCGTATCGTCCACTTCCTCCGGCAGGATTTTCGCAAGGACTTTATCCGGGAAAAGCTCTGTGATCTCACAGAGACAGTTTGTGCCCTTACCGTCGCTGAGCAGGAGCTTCTCCCCCGGCTTCATCCGCAGTACGTTCTTAATATGATTCACATCGGGACCGGTGATCACGGCCTCCGACTCTGTAAAAAATTCTGTTTCCGTAAAAAAATGGTACACTATTTCTTCCTCGCTGTGAAGGATACCCACTCGCCCTGTCTTGTCACTTCGATGATCTCGAAGGCATCGTTCGCCTCAAGTGCTTCGCGGACGGCCTGTTCCTTCATATCAATAATGCCAGAGCTGATGAAGATTCCGCCTTTCTTTAAGTGGAACGGAACCTGTTTCTGGATCATGATGATAATGTCGGCAAGAATATTTGCAACAACAATATCGTAGCACTCATATCCCGCCGCATCCTGTGTTGCCTTATCGTCGATGATATTTCCCTGGATCACACCGAACTTCTCCTCCGGGATATCGTTGGCTGCAAGATTTTCATGGACTGCGGTGATGGCGTTCTCATCGAGATCCGTTCCAAATACATACTCCGCACCAAGCTTTAACGCAGCGATTCCGAGGATTCCACTTCCTGTTCCGAGGTCAAGGACCTTTACGCCCGGCTTTACATACTTTTCGAGCTGGCGGATACAGAGCTGTGTCGTCTCATGTTTTCCAGTTCCAAACGCAGTTCCCGGATCGATCTGGATCAAAAGCTTGTCCTTATGCTCTTCCGGGATCTCCTCCCACGTCGGCTTGATCAGGATATGATCAACCGTAAACGGTTTGAAGTACTGTTCCCAGTTGTTGATCCAGTCCTTATCGTCCGTCTCGGACTCTGTGATCTTCGCGGTACCGATATTCACGAACTGGCGAATCTCCTCGAGTCCCTCACGGACTGCCTTTAACTTTTCTTCCGTATCCTCATCCTCATCTAAATAGAAGCTGACTCTCGCGGTACCGTCATCCGGCGGAAGCTCCGGGAGAATATCGATGAACATTCCCTTCGTCTCGCTTTCGGTAAGCGGTACGTTGTCCTCGATCTCCATTCCCTCGATTCCGATATCATCAAACATGCTTCCGAGATAATCCACCGCATCCGTGGTCGTCTCAAGCGTAAATTTTTTCCATTTCATATATCATTTCTCCTTCTATGTTCTTTTGCCTGTCCAGGATCAGAACTTCCCGCTGCTCTTTCACGTTCTTCGACCATCATTCCGATCTTTGGTTCCAGACTCACCGCACATATGCCCGCATCCAACATGGACGCAGACGAAATCACATGATATCATAACATAGTTTTCCGGGGTTTGCAAGGTGGGAAAATGCTGAAACAGACCAGGGACAGGTTGAGCTTCCTGTCCCTGGTCTGCTTTTCGCAAAATAAGGTTTGGGGTATAACAAACATAAAGTATAGAGGTCTTCATTATGAAATGAATTGCTGCTGAATTCTCCCCGGGCATTTGACCGTCCGGGAAGACAGCAGTTCTATTTCCATGCCTGATTTAGTCAAACGTCTCTGCAAATAAACCCACAGCGGCTTTTCGACCAACTCCGCGCATAGCGAACTGTCAGTATATGATCTGGATTACGGCTCGTAAACGTCGTCGATGATCTCGAACTCTTTTGCCGCGAGAGTCTTCTCAACCCATTCTCTCTTTGCTGTGCCGTTCTTTGCAGCTGCGAGCTTGCTCTCATCTGCTGCCTGGAACTTCTTTGCGTCCTCTAAGATCTGCGGAGCGTCTTTTCTCGGGATAACGATAACGCCATCCGGATCAGCCAGGATGATGTCTCCCGGGTTTACGCTGATTCCGCCGCAGGATACCGGTACGTTAACCTCACCTGGTCCCTCTTTGTACGGACCACCCGGTGTTGTGCCTGTGCAGTATACCGGGAAATCCCATTTTCCGATCTCATCGATGTCACGGATCGGTCCATCAAGAACAATACCTGCGATCTTTCTGTCATAACGAAGATAAGCCATCATGATCTCGCCCATAAGGGAACGTGTATCATCTTCCTCGTTGGACACTACGATAAAGTCGCCTTCCTGAGCAATGTTTAATGCTGCGTGAAGAGCAAGGTTGTCACCGCCTCTTGCCTTAACGGTGAGTGCCGGTCCGACTGCCATCTGCTCTTTCGGCTGGCTTACAAGGCGGATTCTCGGATTCATCGCCGCGTTTCTTCCCATTACATCACATGTGTTGGATGCCGGAATGTTCTTAAACTGCATCATAACCTCTTTGTCCGGCATGTGTCTCTTTAAATAGATTCTCTTACCTACTGCCATTTTGTAATCTCCTTTTCCTTGGATTTTTATGTGGTTGAGATCGCTTCTTTTGCTCTCTCATCTCTTTCTGATCATATTGTATCGCAGGTCTATAACAATTACAAACAATGTATTTATTTGCTTTTCACAATATTTTTTTGTTATTCACTTTACATCCCGATAAACAATATATATAATGAAAGTATTGGCGGAAAATCCGTCTTTTCGCAAAACGCTGTTTTACAGTAACTGTTCAGTAGGTCCTCGCAGGTGCTGTGGGCCAGTGGCACACAGCCAGCACGGACCGAAGCGCAGCGTAAAACGCTTTAAAATGGATTTTTGCTCGCAGCTATGAAGGCACTGAATCGTTACATCCTGCAAAAGATAGAAGGGGTCTTTTTATGAATTTACTTAGTTTGTACTATTTCGTTGAACTTGCCAAAGAGCTTCACGTCACCAACACAGCTCAGAAGCTCTATATTTCCCAACAGAACCTAAGCCAGCATATCCAGCGTCTGGAACAGTATTACGGTGTCCCTCTCTTCCACAGAAAGCCAAAGCTCGCCCTTACCTATGCAGGGGAACAGCTCTACGCTGTCGCCGTAAAAATTCTTGCCGAGGAACATGAATTCCAGAACCGTCTCGCCGACATCTCCGAAAAAAGCATCGGCAATCTGAAACTCGGGATCCCAGCCTACCGCGGACAGATCTGCCTCCCGGAGATCCTGCCGAGATTCTACGCGAAATGGCCGAATATCAAGATCGAGCTCTGCAATGAATCCTCCAACACAATGGAAGAACGTCTCTACAATGGGGAACTTGATATTTTTATCGGTGTCATGTATCAGGATAATCCCAAACTGGAATCTTCCACTCTTCTGACCGACCATATTTACCTGATCTGTTCCGACGAGCTTTTGCAGCGCCACTATCCCGATTCCTGGCAGACCTTAAAAGAAGGATCCTTAAGCGGCGTGGAACTGGCACATTTTTCAAAAATTCCGTTCCTGCTCCCAGCCTCCTCCATGAAGCTTCGAAAAACTCTGGACCAGTGTTTCCTCGACGCAAAGGTAAAGCCGAATATCTTTCTGGAGTCGCAGACCACAGAACTGTTCATGTCCCTGTATCCGCATAATTACGGGGCATTCTTCTGCACCCAGATGCGTCTTCCGATGCTCTTAGCTGCCCACCCAGATGCCAATGCGTTTCCGCTCGCGCTGAAAAAGTCACTGATCAACCACCGGCTGGTCCTTGCCTATCACAAAGAACGTTTTCTTCCAGAGTATGCCCATGATTTTATTGAGATCACGAAGGATGTGTTTGATGGGATCGCGGAGGTTCGGCCGCATTAGCAGCTACACCCAATCCCCTGTCATGTATCATATATTGATAGGGGATTCTTTTTTGCTATTTCGATAAAAGACCTCTAGAAGGTCACATTTCTATAAACCATCTCTCCCTTTTTAACAGTAAGTACTGGTTCGAACACCCTATTGCTTTCTCTAAATGAAGCTGTCTCATCTGTATACGGTCTGTCGCCGAATACATTTTTACCTTCATGTACTCGGAACACTGCAATATCAGCCTGTTTTCCTTCCTTAAGGCTACCTACACGATCCGAAATTCCCATATTTTCTGCATTATTCCAAGTCGCAGCCTTAATTACTTTCTCAAAAGGCATTCCCAGATACGTGTATTTTGATATCTGCATTGCCATATTAAATGCTGTCGGACGTAAATGCATGCTTAGGCGGGTAACATCAGTGCCTAACAGATCCGGGTAGAATTTTTCAGCGATTGCTTTTTCGGAAACCTCAAATGAGAAGTGCGCTCTTGCATCCGCTGCTTCAAAAATAATGCCTCGTTCTCTCGCTTTCCATACGCAGTCAGCAACATGACCATTTTTTAAAATTGTATAACCAACATTCTGATACATGTGTGTCACGATATCACCTGGTCTAAGAATCTCTAAAACCTTTTCCATCTCTGCCGGTGGATTTGTAATATGTACCATCAACGGTCTGTTAATTTTTTCTCCAATTTCAACTGCTGCTTTTAATGGTTCAAGTCCCAGCTCCCCTACAATATTTTTGCTTGTTCGAAGTTTTAAGCCAAGCAGTTCATCTCCGTACTTGTCAAATAATTCTTTGAGTTTTCCCACATCCATGTGCTCTGGTTTAACATCTTCCATCTGCTTTGGAAGTGTAGATAAACCCACACTGCAAACATTGATATACGGCATAATTGATAACTTTTCCATTCCGATCCAGCCACGATACTGTTCATAATTGTCACAGCCCGTGCTTCCTGCATCCACTGCAGTCGTAACTCCAGATCCAAAGCATACTGCTTCACCAGCTGTTCCAATTGCTGCCAATGGATAAATATGAGTATGATGGTCAATTAATCCTGGCGTTACATAGCATCCGTCTGCATCAATTTCACTTGTTGCATGTTCTTCTATATAAGAACAAACTTTTACAATTTTACCGTCTTTTACTGAGATATCGCCTTTCGCGATCTTTTCATTCTCGACATCAACAATCAGTCCATTTCGAATAATAATATCTTCCATTTGCACACCTCATAATAAAAAGGGACATTGAGCTTCTCAATGTCCCTACCAACAGTATCCATGTGAAAAGGGGCATTTACACAGCCTTCCTTTTATGACTGAGCTTTTTTCTTCTTTCGTGCACTCATTAAAGGCGAGAAGCAACTTGCCACACAAACAATCAGAAGAACAAGGCTGATTGGTCTTGTTATGAAGCTCATTAAAGTTGCACCTATAGCTTTATGGCATAAGTTAAATGCCTGCATAAATCCAGCCTCTGCAAGAGAACCAAGCATTAAGCCAAGAACGATTGCAGAAATATCAAATCCAGCTGTCTTTAAGAAATACCCGACAATACCAAAAATAAGCATAATATAAACATCTGTAATATTATTGCTTGCCGCATAAGAGCCTACTACACACAGAACACCAATACCTGCTAATAGAAATCCTTTCGGTACTTTAACCACCTGCGCAAACTGTTTTGCACCAATTAATCCTACAATTGTGAATGCAAACTGGGCAAGTACGAAACCTGCTAAGAACGGATATGTTACATGCGCATAGTTTGTAAATAAACTGAATCCCGGATTCAAACCCTGAATCATAAGTCCACCCATCAGCACTGCTGCTACGGAGTTTCCAGGAATGCCGAGCGTGAGCATTGGGATCAAAGATCCACCGCAAACCGCATTATTTGCTGACTCTGTCGCAGCTACACCTTCGCGACATCCTTTCCCGAAGTCATCCGGTGTTTTTGATGTTCTCTTTGCCTCATTATACGCCATATAACCAGCAATATTTCCGCCAGCTCCTGGTACGATTCCTACAAACGCGCCAATGATAGAAGACTTGATATAGGTAAGTGGATATCTCACGAAATCCTTCGGTGTGATCTTCGGTACGTGAAGTTTTTTAATATTATCGTCTGTTAACACACCTGTTTTTTCTCCTGATGAAGTCAACAATTGTGTCAAAGAATATAAACCAACAATTGCAGGGATAATTGCAATGCCGCCATATAAGGCCGTAATATTAAAGGTATATCTTGGATATGCTGTCGCAACATCCATTCCAACCATTGAAACAAGAAGACCTAATAATCCAGAAAGGAATCCTTTTAAAAGAGAACCGCTTGAAAGAGATACGATGATCGTCAGTCCGAATACGGCCATCATTGCGTTTTCCTGAGATCCAAATTTCAATGAGAAATTTGCGATTGGAGGTGCCAGAAAGAATAATGCAATCGCTCCTGCAATTCCTCCCCAGAAAGATGCGATGCACGCCTCCTGCAACGCCTCACCACCACGTCCTTTTCTTGTCATTGGAAAACCGTCCAGAGTTGTAGCTGCTGAAGCCGGTGTACCAGGTGTATTAAGCAGACATGCAGAAATACTGCCTCCATATGTTGAACCACAATAGATACCGGCCAGCATGATCAATCCACTCGCCGCATCCATTCCATAAGTAAGAGGAATCAGCACCGCCACACCCATTGTAGATGATACACCCGGAAGTGCTCCAAATAAAATTCCTAAAACAGTTCCCCCCATAAGGAGCAGTAAGTTCATTGGGTTAAACGCGGTACTAAAACCCATCAGAATATTGGATAACATATATTTTTCTCCTCCTTAGATCAAAAATCCTTTTGGCAACGGAACCTGTAAAAACATACTAAAGATACCATAAATAACCGCTAACACCCCAATTGCCACAACTGGATATGTCCATAACTTATGTTTTTCAGTATCAATTACATATGAAAACGCCATCATAAACACAAAAGAGATCGTGTAAAATCCCACTACTTTAATTAAACCAACATACACTACAAGCATCAGAATTGCGATTGCGATCTTCTTTGATCCTTCTTTTTGTTCTGCCAGTGCTGCAGCATCAAAATTCTCATCTTCCTTGTAGTGCATATAAAATGTACGCACAAACAGCATAACACTCAAAATACATCCAAGGACTGTGATTCCTGTCGGAATAATTTTCGGAATATCTGGGAACTTTCTGCTGTAAACAAACGCAAATCCAAACACAAGGAATAAGAACACAGCCGATATGCGTTCTTTTAATTTCATCGTCATACTAATCAACCCTTTCTGTATCTAAAACTATTGGGCGATACAGAATGTATCCGCATCGCCCACTTTTCTTCGCTTCTTACATTCCAAGAGATTCTTTTAAATCATACCAAATCGGGTTGTATTCGCTGAAGGTCTTTAATGCCTCATCCGTGTTCTGGAAGCGAATTACAAGTCCCATGTTATCTGCTTCTGCGATGAAATCCGGATCCTCACAAACCTTTTCCATGATTTTATCCCAGTACTCAACAATTGCAGGATCAACTTTTGAGGACATTGCTAAGCCACGGTATGTGGAAAGAGAAGTACAATCATATCCAAGCTCTTTTACTGTAGGAACATCGTCATAAATTCTTTCATCTGTCATTGTGAATAATACTTTACACTGTTTTTCATCTAACATTGTTCTTGCCTCGCTGACACCTGCCGACATTACATCACAATGTCCGCCAAGAAATGCTGCTTTTGCTTCAGAGGAGCCATTATATCCGATGATATTAAACTCTACACCAGCTGTATTTGCAATGTACTGTGTTGCAAGAGCTGCGATAGTACCTGTTCCAGATGCCGCAATGCTGATCTCGCCCGGATGATCCTTTGCATATGCAAACATTTCTTCTGCTGTAGTAAATCTTGTTTCATCCGGCTTCACAGCCCATACACGGTCATCTGCTACAAAGAAGCCGATATGTCCCATATCATTTACGACATCAAATGGGCAGCTGGAATTCGTGGTAGAAACATACTGTGCGCCCGGATCGATATGCCACATAACAGATCCGTCTGCAGCACGCCCTAAACCAGTCTGGATTCCTACAAGTCCGCTTCCGCCTGTAATATTTTCAACGATCAGTGTTGCATCTGTCCATTTCTGAGCATATTTAGCAAATAAACGATCACCAAGATCTACACCGCCACCAGCCGAGAATGGAGCAATAATCGTCACAGTACCAGACGGATATGTCTTTCCATCTGCAAGTGTGATCGTCTTAGACCATTCACCTGTATCTCCTGTCGATGTAGCCTGTGTATCAGAAGCTGTTGTTTCCTTTTCGGCCTGAGTCGTTGCTGTTGCCGTTGTCTCCGGCGCTGTACTGTTTGAAGCGCATCCAGACAAACTTGACATAACGAGTGTTGCTGCTGCCAGTAAAGCTATACGTTTTTTCATATTGATTCCTCCTAAGTTTTTCTTTTGTTGTTATTTGTGCTGTTTTTTTCTTGATTTTTGTCTGTCTTTTTATTGATTTTATATTATCATCATTAGACAAATATATCCAACAATGATTTTATATATTCTTAACAAGTTTTCTTTGTAGTTATTGGGATATTGATCTATTTTTTTGCTATTAAGCACTTTCTTTCCCACGCAGTATATATTGCTTATTCACTACATACTTCAGTGCCTTCTCTTCCTCCAGCAATTCAATATTCTCCGTGATCATCGGGAACATGACATCTGAGATATCCGCAGAACCGCCGCCTACATGTGGTGTCACGATAATGTTCGGATTTTCGAGAATCAAACTGCCCGGTTTTGCCGGTTCTTCCTCCACACAGTCGATTCCGGCACCTGAAAGTTTTCCGGAATTGACTGCGTTCACAACAGCCTCATCATCCATAAGTCCGCCTCTCGCAACGTTGATTAGGATCGCGCCGTCCTTCATTTTTTCGATTTCCTTCTCACCGATCATATGACGCGTGGAATCCATGAGCGGTACATGAAGGGTGATCACGTCGCTTGTACGGATCAGTTCCTCAAGTCCTACATATTTCATATGCAGTTTTTCTTCCATCTCCTCCGGCAAGCGGAACGGATCGTAATACTGGACTGTAGATCCGAAGGCCTGTACCCTGGATGCCACCTGACGACCGATATTTCCTCCGCCGATGATGCCGACTACCTTATTGTTTAAAGTTCTCGTCAGGTTTAAAAATGTGTTCTTACTCCACTCCCCCTGATGAATCGCACGGTCATGGCAGATCAGTTTTCTTCCGACTGCTAACATCAATGCCACCGTAAGCTCCGCCACAGCATACGCGTTTGCTCCCGGAGTATTGCAGACATAAATTCCATGTTTTCCTGCTTCTTCAATGTCAACAGAATCAAAACCGGCTCCCCAGCGCATGATCATCTTTAATCCTTTGATCCTTGCGACTACTTCCTTCGGCATTTTTAAAATTCGAAGAACGATGGCGTCTGCCTCTGTCAGTGCATCAAATTTCTCCTGTGTATCAACTTCAACCACTTCAATTTCCGGCTTTTCAGAAAAATAATTTTTAAACTTTTCAAATGTACCTGCCGGATATGTTCCTACGATTGCTACTTTCACGTTTTTTCCCTCTTTTTATTTGATTTTCTCTGCCACTTCTCTCATGAGATCTTCGCCCGGATTCTTTCTGTTGATCTTGCTGACCTCAACGATCAGTTTATAGAGATCAACGCCTGTATCTTTTGCGACCGCCTTGAAAGTCTTTCCGAAGCTGGAATGCGCTCCGGATACGCCGAGGATCAGGTCGTACGGCGGGATCGCGTCATGGTAGGAGTGCTTTTCCATTGCCGGAAGAAGTCTCTGGTCGATTCCGTTTAACATCGCGTAAAGGTCAATATCCTTGAACTCCCCGTATTTCTGCATAAATGCCACAGCTGCCTCTGTCGGAAGGTTTCCTGCGCTTCTCGCCATTCCCATAAGACCGCAGTCTAAAATATCTGCTCCGCTCTCATAGGCAGCGATGGCATTTGCTGCGGAAAGTCCAAGGTTATTGTGACAATGGAAAGCCACCGGGATCTTAACCGCGTTCTTGCAACACTCCGTTGCTCTCTTTACGTCATCCGGCATCATAGTTCCGGCGGAATCCATGATCGTAAATTCGTCAAGTCCGATGGACTCCAAGAACTTCGCTTCCTCCGCCAGTTCTTCCGGAGTGAGAAGATATGCTTTCATTGCGGAGTAGTACGCTTTCATTCCGCATTTCTTGATCGTTTTTACCGGAACTTCTGAGATCTTTCTCGCATCCCCGGCATCAGCACCACAGCGCAAGAACTTCATTCCCTTGGATGCCGCACGCTCAACATTCGGTTCGCGGAATCTCTTTGCGTTTAAGAACATGCCGATCTCTGATTTTCCCAGATACGGCTGTACCAGATCCAGATACTCCATGTCAGTCAGGGCGTTTGTGAATCCCGCAACCTCATAAGCTCCGATTCCGCCTGCGTTTCCGAATTCAATAATCGGAACATTGCTCTCTGTCAGGATATCCAGAACGATCTTTGTGATCTCCGCGTCAAACCCTTTTCCTACTACATTTGCACCGTCTCTCAAAGTACAGTCCATCAATCTAACCATCACAAATACTTCCTTTCGTTAATTTGCTGTAAAATATACTGGATTTCTTGTTGTTTTTATACTATCATACAGTTATGACAGTTTTCCAACAGTTATATTTTTAATTTTAAACAGCATTTTCCTGTGGAGGCATCTATGAACCTTAAAACATGTCAGTACTTTGTAGCACTTGCGGAAGAAATGAATTTTACAAAAGCATCCGAATCTCTTCATATCACACAGCAGTCCCTCTCCGGCTCGATCAAGCGCCTAGAAGAGGAATATGGAGTGGAGCTGTTTCAGCGAAAACCATATCTGAAGCTCACACCTGCCGGGGAGACTATGCTTTTTTACTCAAAACAGATGCTGCGAAATGAATCCCAGATGATGGCATCCCTGGCGGATCTCTCCGCCGAATGTTCCGGTCATCTTGTTCTTGGAATGTCAAGGCAGCGGATCCAGGTATTCTTTCCGGGAATCTGGGAGCGATACCACAACGCCTACCCAAATGTTTCTCTGGATCTTCGTCAGTCTTATACTCTGAAAATGGCTGACTCTCTTCAGGCTGGAAAGCTCGATCTTTTCATCGGTGTTGATGTTCCAACTGCATCTAATCTAAATATGATCCCTTTAGCGTCCGAATACCTTTTCTGTCTGATCCACGATAATATTCTGAAGGAATGCTGCCCGAATCACTGGCAGGAACTTTTAAATAAAAGTGCCATCGAAGGTCTTGATGTCTCTGATCTCAAAGACTTTCCAATCCTCCTCCTCGCTTCGGACAACCGAATCCGTTCTCTTTTAGAACGCGCCTATGATCGTTGTGGAATCATGCCTAAGACAATTCTCGAGGCATCTGACCAGAACATCATCTATCAACTCGCCTGTTCTGCCCAGGGAGCCGCTTTCCTGTCTCCGATGATCCTTTTTGATCATAAAAAAGGGGCGATCACTTGGCCAGAGAACTGCCATTGTCTGAGGATGAACCACTCTTTCTCAAAAATCGATATCTCCCTGGTCTACCGCAATGACCTGATCCTGCCCCACTATGCTGAAGGCATGAAAAAAGCCATCACACAGGAATTTTATTCCTACGCGATGGCGATGAAGTCGATTTCTTAAACAAAAGCTGCCTAAAAATATTTTCAGGTAGCACTCTTTATTATTTTAGTTGAATGGAACCTTATATTTCATACTGATTTCCTCAAGTTCTTTTACCACAACATCTGAAATTTCCATTCCCTCTCTCTGCGCTTGTTCTGCACGATTCAATTCAATCTCACCTGGTAGATAAATTTCATCACAGTCTTCTGCTCTTGGTGATTCTTTAATTGATGTAAGAATTACATCTGACTGTTCCTTAAATTTTTGTTCTTCAACAACTGCACCAACATTAATTGCACCAATAAAATAACCAACATCCTGCTTTTTTCCACTAAAATCATAAAATGATCCCATTGTTAATCCACTTTTAGCTCCTGCCAGTCCGCAGCACATCAGTTCGATCAACAAACCAATTCCATACCCCTTGGCTCCGCCAAACGGAAGCATGCACGATACTTTATTAGGATCAGTTGTCGAATGTCCATCTTTATCAATTGCCCATCCTTCTGGAATTTTTTTCCCATTTTTCTTTGCGAGTGTCACTTTTCCTCTTGCAACAACACTGGTCGCCATATCAAGCGAAACTGTCCTATATTTTTCAGAAGGCACAGACACTGCAAGCGGATTTGTCCCAAGAATTGCTTTCTTTCCCCCTATCGGAGCCAATGCTGCCGGTCCATTGGTCATTGCGATTCCTATCATTCCATTCTGTGCTGCATAATCAGTAAAAAATTCCCCCATTCCAAAATGATTTCCTCCTTTTACCGCCGCAAAACAACAACCTATCGTTTTTGCTTTCTCAACACATAGTTTCATTGCATCCATTGCTGCTGGAACTCCCAGTCCATTGTTTGCATCCATCAGGACCAATGCTGGAGTTTCTTTTATAATTGTTGTTTCTGCATGTGCATCGACAAGTCCCGCCTCCAAACGATACGCATATGTTTTTAATCTTGTGACACCATGAGAAGAAATTCCTCGCATGTCTGCCGCTATGAGACTTTCTGCAAATAAATCACTTTTCTGCTTTGATAAGCCATTTTTTTGCATAATTGCACTTGCAAATTCACGCATCTTATTACAATTATATTTCATGATGACCTCCACTCTGCTAATCGGCTTTTTCAGAATATTGTTTGTATTTTTGTATTCTGATTAACATTTTCCGCCAACCGCTCTTGTTTTTTTGTTAGTTTTATAGTAGTATATTTATACTACTAAATCCAACGGAGCTTTTTTTTATTCTCTACAAATTAATTTTGTAATTAAGCATATGGAGGGCTTTATGGATATTGAAAGTTTATATTATTTCTCGGAACTATCAAAAAGTTTAAATATGACACATACAGCCAATCGATTATATATATCTCAGCAAACACTCAGCAATCACATTCAGCGTCTTGAAAACTTTTATGGAACCCCACTCTTTTATCGAAAGCCAAAACTATCTCTCACTTCGGCAGGCACTGAGGTATTAAAATTTGCTGATATGGTCATTATTAATCATCAAAATTTAAAAGATACACTTTCTGATATGTCCAAAGAAGAACGTGGCACTATCCGTTTTTCTTCAAGTGCATTGCGCCTAAGTACATGTTTTTCAGCTGTTCTTCCTAAATTTCACGAACGATATCCTCTTGTGGATTTTCAAATTACAGAAGCTGTTACTTCTAAACTGGTGCCTCTTTTAACCAGTAACGATCTTGATTTGGGAATTATCGCCTATTCAGATAGTCATCCTGAAATTGAACAAAAGCTGCTCCTAAACGATAAATTATATTTATGTGTTTCCGAGAAACTTTTAGATCAATTCTACCCTCTTACAAAAGAGCGTTTAAAAGAGCAGGGAATTCAAGGAATTGAAATCACACATTTTTCTGAGCTTCCCTTCTGTGCTTTTAAAAATATTGTATGGAATAAAATCCGTTCTTGTTTTGATATTGCTGGGATTCAACCTAAAATTTATTCTTACAGCACCTACACGCCTCTTGGATTTCAACTATGTTCCCAAGGTTTTGCTGCATGTATCATGACACAAATGCATCTTGCTAACCATTTAAAAGAGATTCCATCAGATATGAATATATTTCCAATTTATTCAAATGGAGTTCATCTTCCTCACCAGCTTGCGATTGCCTACTCAAAAGGCCGCTATCTGCCGCTATATATGAAATATTTAATTGAACTTCTCCTTGAGTATGCATCTACAGTTGAAACCGTGCACCTTGCACATAAAGCTGACCCACTTGTATAATGACGTACCAGTGATTTTTTCAATTCAACAACATTACCTTTTCAATCTTACTAAAAACAGATTGTTTTATTTTGCGAACACTTCCCACTATAATAAAGACAGTGAAAAACAGCTTATCAAAGACGTTTCATTATAGGAACATGGGTTGGAAAATTTACTGTCACAGGAAATTATGTCCGAAAGCCGCACGCCTCTTGAAGATACAGGCCATAATATAATTATCTACGGTCGCGTTTTCAAGACCGCTGATGTTCTCACTGATTTCCATGAAAGTCAGCCGTATGCTATGATCGTTCGTATCACATCAACCACTCGCAAAGTGATTGAGCCAAACCCGAACTTAAAAGTTATCGTTCGTCACGATGCCGATTTCGACGTTCTTGACGTAAAAACATACCCTGACAACAACATTCAAGTTCTCCACGAACCGGCAGCAAACAGTACCTCCATTGCAGAGGCAGCAATATAGCTCACCTTAGAGTGCAGCCGTAACGTGACTATTCTCCATAAGACATGGGTATGTTGCGATAAATCAGACAATTTCTACAAGATAAAATTAAAAGTGCGCAAGAACACATTAAAGGCAGAACCATCAATCTGATCGGCAGCGACAACACCGGATGCTACGTTACAAAGCACTGTCTCACATTCAAGATAAATATTCTCGCATACGATCCGTAAAAGCCAACTTCTTTTCTCATATAGCGAAAATAGGCAGGACTTATCAAGATGATAGGTTCTGCCTGTTTTTTGCTGTATCTTCATAGAAGAAACCTGTTAGAAATTTTTCTGTAGCTTTTTATAGTCAGTTAACGGTTATTTATTTTCAACTCTCCCTTAATTCTCTCAAGATCATACTCCGGCGCTGCTTTCACTACCGCCTCGTATATTTCTTTCAGCTGATCTTCCGATGTTTCCAGAGCATCCGCAATCCGTTCCAGCGACTGACCTTTCCGTACTTTTTTTATTACTAATTCAATCTGGTTCTGCATGCGTCCCTGGTCCAAGCCACTGCCATATCCACTATCATATCCATTATCGTATCCTTCTTCATACCCACATTCCCTCACATTTTTCAGATGCAGCTCTTCGTTATATTCTGTCAATACCACGTTTCGCACCTCCGCTCTGTTTTTCTTTAAAAGATCCTTCAACACGCCCTCTTTCAAGGACTTACTGATTGCTTCATCTACAGCTTCCTCCAATGTCTTTCCGACACGGACTCCCTGTCTCACATTTTCCACAAAATAAGAATAATCGTGCAATGTCTGGCACTTCTCCATTAATTTCTGATTGTATCCATAATTAATATTTAACATGATCGCAGTACACTCCAGCGCTGCCTCCTCATCCTGCCCGCCTTCAAATGAATCTGACAGCCGGAGAATCCTTCTTTCCGGTTCCTTCTTTAAACCGTTATAAAAGACAAGAAACTTCGGCTTTGGGATCATGATCTGCTTTTCGGAATACATATCAAGATGGTTGCTTTCTATCCATCCCTTTAGCAGATCTCCAAAATATATGGTTCCCCTCAATGGCATGTTTGGATTACTGGTACTCTGGGCTTCATACAAATTCAGATAATGTGCAAACAAGAATGAGACATCATTTTTCATCCCCATATACACCACATCTTCCAGCGTATTAATCTCCAGATCGTCCGCATTCGTATACGAACTTCCGTTTACTGCGTTATACAGGCTCAGTAACTCCTCCTTCCCATGAAACACCAGTCGGAAAAGGCTGTCTTTAAAGTTTCTCTTTACTTTCGTCATAGTTTCTCCTTTCATTGTACACGATATAGAGTTTTTTTGCAATTTCGTGGGAACGATTTCAGAACTGAAGTCAGATACCACAGACGCCCGGAATCACGGGCAGGGATCTCCAGGAAAGAGATCTGTTTGATAATCTTATATTAGCATATTTGCCTTATAAAAGAAAGTGCTATAATATATAAGCGTCTCTTTTCGTACCAGCGATTTTCAACAACATTTCCTTTTCAACCTTACAAAAACAGATTGTTTTATTTTGTGAACAATCTCCGCTATAATAAAGACAGTGAAAAACAGTTTATCAAAAATGTTCCATTATAGGAGGTATTATCATGGGTTGGAAAATTTTACTCCCACAGGAAATTATGTCCGAAGGCCGTAAGCTTCTTGAGGATGCTGGTCATACCGTAATCGACGGCCGCGGATTTGAGACAGAGGACGTTCTCGCTGATTTCAAGGAATATCAGCCGGACGCTATGATCGTCCGTATCACACCGATCACACGTGAAGTGATCGAGTCAAACCCGAACTTAAAGGTTATTGTTCGTCACGGCGCCGGTTTCGACGCTCTTGACGTAAAGGCCTGCCACGACAACAATGTCCAGGCTCTCTACGCACCGGTAGCAAACAGCACCTCCGTTGCAGAGACAGCTATGTTACTCATCTTAGAGTGCAGCCGTAACGTGACTGTCCTTCATAAGACATGGGTAAATGACTTCTACAAGGCAAAATTAAAAGTCCGCAAGAACACATTAAACGGCAAGACCATCGGTCTGATCGGCTGCGGCAACATCGGAAGCCGCGTTGCAAAGCGCTGCCTCGCATTCGAGATGAATGTTCTCGCATATGACCCGTACAAACCAGCTTCTGAGTTCCCGGACGGCGTTGAGGTTGTCCGCGACCTTGACCGCATCTTCAAAGAGTGCGACTATGTTTCCCTTCACTGCCCGAACACTCCGGTTACCAAGAACATGGTAAATAAAGAGCGTCTCGCAATGATGAAACCGACAGCATTCTTAATCAACACCGCACGCGGCGGCTGTGTGGACGAGGATGCTCTCTACGAGGCATGCAAGAATGGCGTGATCGCAGGTGCCGGTCTTGACGCAATCAAGAAGGAACCGGTTGATCCGGCTAACCCACTCTTAACTCTCGACAATGTTATCATCT
The DNA here is from genome assembly GCF_003435125.1 of Clostridium sp. AM25-23AC. Taxonomy (NCBI): domain Bacteria; kingdom Bacillati; phylum Bacillota; class Clostridia; order Eubacteriales; family Clostridiaceae; genus Clostridium; species Clostridium sp. AM25-23AC. The sequence goes on from NZ_QWGI01000001.1 coordinate 135,363, forward strand.
ATCCGCATATCGGCGGCAACACATCTGAAGCTGCCCATCGTGCTTCCTACTTCGCAGCTATGGGCGTTCAGGAAGTCTACGAAGGCAAGAAGCCGACATGGCCGATCAACGATGTTGACTATAAGACAGCTAAGACCTACACAGACACAAAGAAACCGGATACAAAACCGGCTGGAATGTTTGATTTCTAAACAATCGTTTGCCAACTTCTTTTCTCATATAACGAAAGCAGGCAGGACTTATCGGAGTGATAGGTTCTGCCTGTTTTGTTATACGTTTATAATTTTCATTCCCATGTATACCACGTCTTCCAGTGTGTTGATTTCCAGATCATCTGCATTCGTATACGAGCTTCCATTTACCGCATTATACAGACTCAGTAACTCCTCCTTCCCATGAAATACCATTCGGAAAAGACTGTCCTTAAAGTTTCTCTTTACTTTCGTCATAGTTTCTCCTTTCATTGTACACGATATGAAGTTTTTTTGCAATTTCGTGGGAATGATTTCAGAACTGAAGTCAGATACCACAGACGCCCGGAATTACGGGCTGCGATCTCCAGGAAAGAGATCTGGTTGATAGTCTTATATTAGCATATTTATTTCACAAACGAAAAAACGCACGTCCTGCTACAGCTCATTTCTGCATGCAAAACGTGCGTTTCCCGCTTTATTTTCAATTATTCATTTTTGAAATCTTCTTTTAACTTATTGAAAAAACCTTTCTTCTTTCCCTCCGGCGATGCAACCCCCTTCATCGCATCATCAAACTTTCTGAGGGCTTCTTTCTGCTCCTCCGTAAGCTTCTCCGGAACTGTAACAACAAGCGTTACATAATGGTCACCGCGGATGTTCTTATTTCTGAGAGACGGAACACCCTTGCCGCGGAGACGTACCTTCGTGTCGGTCTGGGTTCCCGGTTTTACCTCGTACTCAACCTCGCCGTCGACGGTCTTGATCTTGATCGGACCTCCAAGGGCTGCTGTTGCGAAGGAGATCGGTACTGTGGAGAAGATGGATGTCTCCTGGCGCATAAATACCGGGCTTCTGGATACGGTTACCTCAACGAGAAGGTCTCCTCTCTCGCCGCCGTTCGTTCCGGGCTCTCCTTTTCCTGCGATACGGATGCTCTGTCCGTTGTCGATACCTGCCGGGATCTTGACCTGAATCTTCTTCTTGCTGGAGATATATCCGGTACCGTAGCAGTCCGGGCACTTCTCCTTGACGATCTTACCGGTACCTCGGCAGTCCGGACATGTCTGGACATTCTGTACCTGACCGAAGAAGGACTGCTGGGTGTAGACGATCTTGCCTTTACCGTTACATTTCGGGCAGGTAACCGGGGATGTACCCGGCTTTGCACCTGTTCCGTGACACTTCGGACACTCATCCTTTAATGTGAGCTCGATCTCTTTCTCGCAGCCAAAGATTGCCTCTTCAAATGTGATCCTTACGCCGGTTCTTAAATTTGCGCCGCGCATGGGACCGTTGCTGCTTCTTCCGTAAGCGGAACGTCCACCTCCGAAGAAATCTCCGAAAATATCTCCAAAGATATCTCCCATGTCGGCTCCGTTGAAATCGAATCCGCCGTAGCCGCCGGCTCCGCCTGCGCCGCCCTCGAAGGCCGCATGGCCGAACTGGTCATACTTTCTTCTCTTTTCCGGATCACTTAAAACGCTGTATGCCTCGGAAGCTTCCTTGAACTTTGCCTCCGCCTCTTTATCTCCCGGATTTGCGTCCGGATGGTATTTCTTTGCAAGAACTCGATATGCTTTCTTTAACGCCGCTTCGTCCGCATCTTTCGGCACGCCGAGGACTTCGTAATAATCTCGCTTGGTCTCTGCCATTTCTTTATTCTTACCTTTCCTGTTAGTGAGCGGTACCACGCTTCACGCGTACCTTTTTACGGAACCTGCCGACGGAAGCTTTCTTCAGACGTCACGGCTGAGTCCTGCCGCGGCAATATTTCCGGATCGTTATCGATCAAAGCCTTGATACAAGGCAACCGAAAGAACGCCCCATCTTGGGCGTTCTTTCGGATTTATTGTGCCTGACTTGCGCCAAATGGTAATTCCGGCTAAAAAGAACTTATGCAAGCTATCTTGCAACGTCCTTTCCAGCCCTCATTGTCGCTCGATCAAACTGTTATTTAGACTTCTTTGTAGTCGCCATCAACGACATCATCGCCATATCCAGCCTGGCTTGCGCTCTGTCCAGCCTGCGGACCTGCCTGGCCCTGTGCGCCTGCTGCGCCCTGAGCTGCCTGAGCCTGCTCATAAACCTTTGCGAAGAGCTTCTGCGCGCTGTTCATGAGTTTCTCTTTCGCTGCCTTGATCTCCTCGACCTGGGCGTCTGTCATCTGCTCTGCCGGAGCTTTGTTGATCGCTTCCTTGAGGGCATTCAAGTCAGCCTCAACAGCGGCCTTATCGTTTGCATCGATCTTATCGCCAACTTCTTCCATTGCCTTCTCTGTCTGGAATACCATGGAATCAGCTTCATTTCTTGTATCGATCGCTTCTTTCTTCTTCTTATCCTCAGCCTCGTAAGCTGCAGCCTCCTTAACAGCCTTATCGATATCATCCTTGGACATATTGGATCCGGATGTGATGGTGATGTGCTGCTCTTTGCCTGTGCCGAGGTCCTTAGCGGATACGTTTACGATACCATTTGCATCGATATCGAAGGTAACTTCGATCTGCGGAACACCTCTTCTTGCCGGAAGGATACCGTCAAGACGGAACTGGCCAAGAGTCTTGTTGTCTCTTGCGAACTCACGCTCACCCTGTACAACGTGGATATCTACGGCTGTCTGGTTATCAGCAGCTGTGGAGAATACCTGGCTCTTCTTTGTCGGGATCGTTGTGTTTCTCTCGATCAGCTTTGTAGCAACGCCGCCCATTGTCTCGATGGAAAGGGAAAGCGGAGTTACATCGAGAAGAAGGATGTCACCTGCACCGGCATCGCCTGCTAACTTACCACCCTGGATCGCTGCACCGATGGCTACACACTCATCCGGGTTTAAGCTCTTGCTCGGCTCTTTGCCTGTTAACTGTTTAACCTTTTCCTGTGCGGAAAGCATACGTGTGGAACCACCCACGAGGAGAACCTTGGAGAGCTCTGCTGCTGTTAAACCAGCGTCTCTTAACGCGTTCTGTACCGGAATTGCTGTTCTCTCAATGAGATCACTTGTCAGCTCATCGAATTTAGCTCTTGTGAGGTTCATATCTAAGTGCTTCGGTCCCTCAGCAGTTGCTGTGATGAACGGAAGGTTGATGTTTGTTGTTGTTGCGGAAGAAAGCTCTTTCTTTGCTTTCTCAGCAGCTTCTTTTAATCTCTGAAGTGCCATCTTATCACCGGAAAGATCTACGCCCTCTGTCTTCTTGAACTCGTCGATCATCCACTGTGTGACACGGTTATCGAAATCATCACCGCCGAGGTGTGTATCACCGTTCGTCGCAAGAACTTCGATAACGCCGTCACCGATCTCGATGATGGAAACATCGAATGTACCGCCGCCGAGGTCATATACCATGATCTTCTGCTCTTTCTCGTTGTCAAGACCGTAAGCAAGGGCTGCCGCTGTCGGCTCGTTGATGATACGCTTTACATCAAGACCGGCAATCTTACCTGCATCCTTTGTTGCCTGACGCTGGGCATCGTTGAAGTAAGCCGGAACTGTGATAACAGCTTCTGTTACTTTTTCACCGAGGTAGCTCTCAGCATCTGCTTTTAACTTCTGAAGGATCATCGCGGAGATCTCCTGCGGTGTGTACTTCTTGCCGTCAATATCTACCTTGTAGTCGGTACCCATATGTCTCTTGATGGAGGAGATGGTTCTGTCAGCGTTTGTAACTGCCTGACGCTTTGCCGGCTCACCCACAAGTCTTTCTCCTGTCTTTGTAAATGCAACGATAGACGGTGTTGTTCTGACACCTTCTGTATTAGCGATAACTGTTGGTTTACCGCCTTCCATAACTGCTACGCAGCTGTTTGTTGTACCTAAGTCAATACCAATGATCTTACTCATAATGATTTTCCTCCTCTAAATTTGGAATATTAGGAATGAGTGGTCGTCCAGCAGTCTCTGCCGGATGATCACATTGTTTCAATGTTAGTTTGCAACCTGCACCATGCTGTGACGAACGATGGAATCTTTGTAGGTGTAGCCCTTCTGGAGTTCCACTGCCACAACATTCTCGCCGAGATTCTCATCCTCCACATGCATCACTGCGTTGTGGAAGTTCGGGTCGAACGGTTTTCCGACTGCCTCGATCGGCTTAACGCCCATATCATCGAGTGTCTTTACAAATTGCTTATATATCTTTTCCATTCCGTCTGCAAACGCGGATCCTTTCGCGTCTTCCGGAATGGAATTAAGACCTCTTTCAAAGTTATCGACGATCGGAAGGATCTTTTCGATTACATCCTTCGCACCGATCTCATACATTGCGGACTTTTCCTTGTCCGTTCTCTTGCGGTAGTTATCAAACTCCGCCATGGATCTCTTGAGCTTGTCATTTAACTCATCGATCTTCTCGTCCTTCGGATCTTTCTTCTTTTCAGAAGCTTTTTCCTCTTTTTCGGACGTCTCTTTATTTTCTTTTTCGGAAGCGGCTGTCTCTTTGGTTTCTTTTTCCTCAGAAACGGCTTTTTCCGTTTTCTCTTTTTCTAACTCTTTCTCTTTCACTGCTCTCTTCACCTTTCATTTTTAAACGTTTCGTTCAGCTGCGCAACTAACGATCTCAAGGTCGATACGACTTTTTCGTAGTCCATTCGTTTTGGTCCCACGATACCGATCGTTCCGCGCATCCCATCGCCGAGCGCATAATTTGCGGTTACGATGCTGCAGTCTTTCATGCTCTGGACCGGAGTTTCATCTCCGATATAGACCTGAATTTCATTGTCCGGATCATCCGTTTTATTCTGCTGCTGCCCGTCGATCAGTCCCCTGAGAAGTTCTTTATGTTCCAAAGTACCGATCAGCTGGCTCGCTTTTTCCGTATCGGAAAGCTCCGGGTATTTGAAAATATTGGTTGCCCCGCTGGTATAGATCTGGAGATCTTCGTCCTGGGACCGGATCACTTCACTGACTTCATTCAGCACCAGATCCACCACTCTTCTGTGGGATCCGGCCTGTTCTTTCATTTTTGCGATCACGCCAAGGTTGATCTCCTCGATCGTCAGACCGTTCAGGCTGCTGTTTAAAAGAATATTTAAATTCAGAAGCTCTTCGTCACTGAGTTCCTCATCGATCGTAACAAAGGAGTTTCTTATAATATTTCCTTCCACAACGACTACCACCAGAAGTTTGTGTTCCTCCACCTTCGAGAGCTGGATAAACTTTAACTTTGTCTGGTTGTAACTCGGTCCGCTGATCAGGGTCGCATAGTTCGTATTGTTGGCAAGAACCTTTGCAAGCTGCTTCAGAAGCAGTTCCACGCGGTCTACCCGCTGGATCATAAGTTCCTGCATATGCTCGACCTGACTGTCTTTTTCCTTGATGATCTGGTCAACATAGAAACGGTAACCTTTATCGGAAGGAATTCGTCCCGCCGAGGTATGCGGCTGAATGATGTAGCCAAGTTCTTCCAGATCAGACATCTCATTTCGGATCGTCGCGGAGCTGAGCTTCAGATCCGAGTATTTGGAAATCGTTCTGGATCCCACCGGCTCACCGGTCTCCAGATACGTCTGGATAATCGCTTTTAAAATTTTTTCTTTTCTCTCATCCAGTTCCAAAACTCTCACCTCTTCTTTATTAGCACTCTTTATTGAGGAGTGCTAACATTTACAGTTGTTACTATATTACTTAGTGTGTTGTTTGTCAAGGGCTTTTGATAATTTTCACATTTTTTTCACTATTTTTTTCATCGCCTTTTTCTACCAGGATTTTACAGGATCCGCCCGGCTTTCCCCTGGATTTTCCTGTGAATCCCGGGGGCTTTGCGTCACATTAAGAACATTTCTGCCATATGGGGGGACTGTTTGCGTCCTGGCAGTAATACCCAAAAACTTGACAAATTTGGAAAATTATGTATAATACATACTTGTTTCCAAATTGTTACATTTCTATTACACATCTGCATATAATTTGTAATAGATATGAAACAAAAAAAGAAAGGATTGTTATATGAAGAAATTTAGATTGACCATCTGTGTTTTACTGACCGTCATTTCGATGCTCTTAAACACCGTATGTGCATTCGCAAGTACCCCGAAAAACTCTGGCCACCTGGACAGCATCGATGGAAATAAGGTTTCCGGATGGGCGTGGAACTCCGCTGCCCCGGATACCCCGGTCTCCGTCACCGTCACTGTGGCCAACTCCCATACAGGCGAGTCTCTTTTATCTGAGACCGCCGAAGCTGATATCGAGCGCAATGACTTAAAGGAAAGCGGCATCGGAAACGGTGCCCACGGCTTTGAGATCATGATCGACTGGTCCTCCATCCCGGATGATACCTACATGATCAAGCTCAGCGTGAACGGCACAGCACTTCCGTTAGCTTACCAGTACAATACCGCAACAAAGATCATCAAAAATGCCACCCTCGTTTCCTTAGGTACATTTAAGACCACAGCTTACTGCCCGTGCAGAAGCTGCTCCGAGGGCTACGGCCGTCTCACAAAGACCGGAACCCAGGCGACCGCAAGCCGCACCGTAGCCGTTGACCCGCGGGTCATTCCGCTTGGAAGCCATCTTTTGATCGATGGTGTCGAGTATATCGCTGAGGACGTCGGAGGCGGCGTCAAAGGAAAACATATCGATATTTTTTACAACACACATTCGGAAACAAGAGATCACGGCGTTGAGCGGTCTGAGGTCTATCTGATCCAGTCTTAAGTTCATCTGCCCCGTTATATGAGTTTCCACCCGATATATGACAGGACTGGAAGGACATCCACTAATAAATTCTTCCTGCTGCATGGCAAAAAAGGGAATCTCTCCTGAGCATGCGAAAATGCTCATGAAAGATTCCCTTTCTTAATTATACATATCTTATGTGAGTCAGGACCTCTCCTGAATTCACAGGCTTGCTCCTATCTTTAAACAGTATGCCCCTTCGCCACATAAAACGGCTGTGTATCCGTTCCCTTCAGCTCCTGGCCAACCTCAATCGTCACGTTCTTGTCTGTGACAACGTAATCCAGCCGTGCGCCTGCATTCACCACCGTATCCTGCATCAGGACACTGTTTCTGATCTTTGCGCCCTTCGCGATCTTAACGCCTCGGAAGAGAACACAGTTCTCCACATCGCCTTCGATCACGCAGCCATCAGCCACAAGGTTATTTTTTGTCTTACATCCGTTAATATATCTTGTCGGGTTGTCATCACGGATCTTTGTGTAGATCTGACCGCCGGTAAACAGCGCGTCCAGATTCTCATCATCGAGAAGTTTCATATTCTCATCGAAGTAGCTCTTTAAGCCGCAGATCCTCGCGTAATATCCATCATATTTATATCCGCGGATGTTGTACTTCTCAAGACGCGGCGCAAGGATATCACGCTCGAAGCAGGAGTATCCACGTACAAATGCCGCATGGATCTTATCGATCAGTGCTTCTCTATCCATAATATAAATATTCATGGAGAGGTTCTGTTTTCCGCACATTTCAGAATTCATAAAGATCCGTCTCACGCGTCCGTCATCAAGCTTTAACGTGTAATACATATCCCCGTGGGAACCTGCGCGGATCAGTTCCGCCGGAATCTCCTGCTCTGTGTAGGCAACCGTCACATCGGCACCGCTCTCGATATGTTCCGCTAACATTGCGTTGAAATCAAAATCCACCGCGATATTGGCGTCCATCATGATCACATACTTTTCTTTTTTGCTTTTCAGATACGGAAGGATGCTCTCAAGTGCCTCGACGCGTCCGCTGTAGACCTTCATATTTTTCTCCGCATAGGGCGGAAAAATACTGAGGCCTCCGTTTTTTCTGAGAAGATCCCACGCTCGTCCGGAGCCCAGATGGTCCATCAGGGAATGATAATTCTCCCGGACCACGATGGCAATATTGCTGATCCCGCAGTTTGCGAGACTGGAAAGCAGGAAGTCGATGATCCGGTAACGTCCCGCAAACGGGATCGATGCCATCAGGCGGTCACCCGCAAGCTCCGGCACCAGATTATCATAACTGTTTGGAAAAATAATACCGATCGCATTTGCATTGGAATTTACCATTGTTCTTCACCATCCTCCACATTTTTATTGACCATGGCGTTCGGGCCGATCTTTGCGCCCTTTCCGATGGTGATTCCGGAACCGATCGTCGCAACGCCGTGTTCTTCCCCCTTCGGCATGGATCCAACAACGGCATTTTCACCGATCACAACATTTTCCGCGACGATACAGTGTTCTACAACAGCTCCGGCCTTTATGACCGTTTTGCCCATGACAACGGCATCTTCGATCTTCGCTCCCTTTTCTACCCTGACACCGGAGAACAGGATCGAATGCTTAATACTTCCGTCGATCCGGCATCCGTCTGTGATCATGGAATTCTCAACGACTGCGTTGGAGCCGATCTTGTGACCGGTCATACCGCTGTTCCGGCTGTAGATCTTCCAGTTTTCATCAAAGATATCGATCCCGCTGTGTTCCGGATCAAGAACCTCCATATTTGCTTCCCAGAGGGATGAGATCGTTCCAACGTCCTTCCAGTATCCCGCAAAGTGGTACGCGTACATCTTCCGTCCGTCTTTTAAGAGGTTCGGAATGATGTTGTTTCCGAAATCATTCTCGGAATTCGGGTCTGCCTCATCCTCGATCAGGTACTTCTTTAAAATATCCCAGTTAAAGATATAGATTCCCATGGAAGCCAGATTCGACTTCGGGTTCTTCGGTTTCTCCTGAAACTCTGTGATCCGGTCGTCCCCATCCGCCACCATCAGACCAAAACGGGATGCCTCGTCCCACGGCACTTCCATAACCGCGACACTGAATTCTGCGCCTTTTTCCTTGTGGAAGCGCAGGAAATCACTGTAATCCTGCTTGCAGATCTGATCACCGGATAAGATGATCACATACTGCGGATCGTAGCGCTCGATGAACGGAATGTTCTGATAGATTGCGTTTGCGGTTCCCTTATACCAGTCGGAACCGGATGCCTTCTGATACGGCGGCAGTACATGTACTCCACCGTAAAGACGGTCGAGGTCCCACGGCTGGCCGTTTCCGATATACTCATTCAGTACCATCGGCTGGTACTGGGTCAGAATTCCCACGGTATCAATTCCGGAATTTACGCAGTTCGAGAGCGGAAAATCAATAATTCTGTATTTCCCGCCGAAAGGGACTGCCGGTTTTGCAAGCTTCTGTGTCAGTGCATAGAGTCTTGAACCCTGGCCGCCTGCAAGAAGCATTGCGATCATTTCCTTAGCCATAATAATATCCCCCTGTTTTTTGGATACAGTCTCTCCGTGCAAAATGTACAACCATGCATTTCATTGGATTGTACAAATCATATCACATTGTTGCCGTTTTTGATAGTGGTTTTATGCACTTTTACCATGTTTTTTACATAATCTATATATGTATTCTGCTTTTTTATCCTCTGTACCATTTAAGCTGCGCCTATGATCTACTTGTTTTTCTCAGCATGCATGCCCTTTTTCACTCCACGCAGGATCTCTGACATCGAAAACTACGGCTGAAAAAAAGCGCGGTCTCCGCAGGATCTTTAGTCCTGCAGAAACTGCGCCATAATATAATTGCTTACATCAAGTCCATAATCCGTCAGAACGAACCGGTCGCCCTGAAATACTGCCGCTTTTTCCTCCACAAACATTTCCATGAGCCCCGGATAGACGTCCTTCGCGGACACCCCGAACCTCCGCTCAAACTCCGGGAGGGACACCCCCGCTGTCATCCGTAGTCCCACATAGAAGAATTCCTCCTCCATGTCTTTCTTCGTGAGCTTTTCCACATCCGTAAACATCCCCGGCTTTTCTTCCAGATACTGCTTCATATCGGAATTGACCGCAAACCTACAGCCGTCCATGTAGGAGGATGCCCCGAGTCCCAGTCCCAGGTAGGGCAAGCCTGTCCAATAACCGATATTGTGGCGGCACGCTCTCCCCGGCTTCGCATAGTTTGAGATCTCGTACCGCTCATACCCACAGTCCTGCAGGAACCGCTTCGTCTCGTAGTACATCTCCCTCTCGGAATCCTCGTCGGGAAGAAGTTTCCGTCCCTCTTCGCTCCCGTACTTCTCACCGAAAGGAGTTCCATCCTCAATGATCAGGCTATACGCCGAGATATGTTCCGGATTCAGGTCCGTGACCCGCTTTAAGGTGTCCTTCCAGGACTCGCGGGTCTGTCCCGGCAACGCTGACATAAGGTCGATATTGATGTTCGTGAACCCACACTCCCGGGCCAGATGGAAGCTCTCCAGGAATTCCGCCCAGGTATGGATCCGGCCGAGAAGCTTTAGCTCTCTGTCATTTGCTGATTGGAGTCCAAAGCTCAGGCGATTGATCCCGGCCCGCCTGTAATCTGTGAGTTTCTCCCTTGTCACGGTTCCAGGGTTCGCCTCCATGGAGATCTCCGCGCCTTCCGCCACATGAAACGCCTTCCGCACATGTTCCATGATCCCGACAATCAGCGCCGAATCCGGCACGGACGGGGTTCCGCCGCCGATAAAGATCGTATCTACCGGAATGTCCCCGTATTTTTTTCCCATGGCGTCAATATCTTCCCTGAGCCGCCTCGTGTACAGGTTCTGGGTCTCCTGGTCCGTCGGAAATGAAAGGAAGTCGCAGTAAGCGCATTTTCTCACACAGAACGGCATGTGCAGATATAATTCCATGCCCCCGTTCATGCGAGAACCTCACTGAGCATCTCGATCTCGTCCTCGAACAGGCAGTATCCCGGATCATGGGCTTTCACCGCCGCCAGGACATCCTCGATCCGCATCCACTTCACAGACTCCACTTCTTCTTTCTGAAGCTTGAGTTTTTCGATCTCTACCGGCTTTTCATAAGCAAAAACATGACTCTTCTCATGATTCTTAAAGATCCGTCCATGGAACTCGCCTTCATAGCGTCCGTCATGGACCCCGACAAGCCGCAGGTCTTCCGGCTCTGCCGCAATTCCCAGCTCTTCCTTCAACTCCCTGAGCGCCGACTCCAGATAGTCCTGTCCCGCCGGAATATGCCCGGCGCTGGAGATATCGTAGCAGCCCCCGAAGGAGTCCTTCCCTCGGCTCCGCTTCTGTAAAAGCAGGTCATGTCCGCCGTCCCTCCGTCTTCTTACGACCCAGACATGGCTCGTCCGGTGCCAGTCACCGTTGAGATGGACCAGCGTGCGCTCTCTCACCTGCCCCGACGGCTCTCCATTCTCATCGAGGAGATCAAGAAGCTCCAGCGGTTTTCCGTCCAGGACCGCTTCCTTTAAGAGATCATCCTGGTAGCGGAGTTTCAAAGAGAAGAACGGTGCTTCCTCGTCGAGAAGCCGATGGAAGATCCGGTCGCCTTCCCAGAGGTTCAGGCTGTTGATCTCAGTCTTAGGAACCCACTCCAGAGTACCCTCATTGCAGTCTGCCAGCTCACCTGTAAAGCCGTCTGCCGTGTAGAGGAAAATGTACTCCATTTCGGCATCATCATCATTGTACATGAAAGTCAGAACGCCCCGAAGTCTATAGCTTGTGAGTGTCAGGCCTGTCTCCTCCTTCGTCTCCCTTAAAATGCAGTCCTCCGGGCTCTCCCCCCGCTCAAACTTCCCGCCAATGCCGATCCACTTGTCTTTATTGACGTCGTGTTTCTTCTTGATACGATGGATCATCAGGTATTTGTCATCTTTTTCAATGTAGCATAATGTTGTAAGCTTCATAATAGTTCCTCATCTATGTGCAAAAAAGTCCATTTCTTCGAACGATCTGAAATGGACTTTTTATCTGGATCAATATTTTAATTTACTCCTCGTCCAGCTTCAGAACGCTCATAAACGCCTTCTGCGGAATCTCCACGTTTCCGACCTGGCGCATACGCTTCTTGCCTTCCTTCTGCTTCTCGAGAAGCTTCTTCTTACGGGAGATATCGCCGCCGTAGCACTTCGCGAGGACATCCTTTCTCATGGCTCTCACCGTCTCACGGGCAATGATCTTACCACCCACAGCAGCCTGGATCGGAATCTCGAATAAATGCTTCGGGATCTCATCCTTCAGCTTTTCGCACATCTTTCTGCCGCGCTCGTAAGCGGATCCCTCAAACACGATGAAGGAAAGGGCATCCACAGTTTCCTTATTGATCAGGATATCGAGTTTTACAAGCTGTGACTGCTCGTATCCCTTCAACTCGTAGTCGAAGGACGCGTAACCGCGGGATCTTGATTTCAGCGCGTCAAAGAAGTCGTAGATGATCTCGTTTAACGGAAGCTCATACTTTAAGAGTGCACGCGTCTCTTCCATATATTCCATGCCGAGGTAAACGCCGCGGCGTTCCTGGCATAACTGCATGATCGCGCCCACAAATTCTGTAGTCACCATGATCTCTGCGGAGACGATCGGCTCCTCCATATATTCGATTTCGGACGGATCCGGCATGTTGGACGGGTTCGTGAGGTCGATCACCTCGCCGTTCGTCTTGTGGATCCGGTATACAACGCCCGGTGCCGTCGTCACGAGGTCAAGGTTATACTCGCGCTCCAGGCGCTCCTGGATGATCTCCAGGTGTAAAAGCCCTAAGAATCCGCAGCGGAATCCGAAGCCCAGTGCGATGGATGTCTCCGGCTCAAAGAACAGGGACGCGTCGTTTAACTGCAGCTTCTCTAAAGCATCACGGAGCTCCGGATATTTCGCTCCATCCGCCGGATAGAGTCCGCAGTACACCATCGGTGTTACCTTCTTATATCCCGGAAGTGGGGCCGCGCACGGATTTAAGCGGTTCGTCACCGTATCACCCACGCGGGTATCTTTCACATTCTTGATGCTGGCTGTAATGTATCCAACCATGCCGGCCCGGAGCTCATCACAGGGGATAAATTGGCCTGCGCCGAAATATCCGACCTCAACGACATCGTAGGAAGCTCCCGTCGCCATCATCTGGATCGGGGTGCCTTTCTTCACGGTTCCCTCTTTCACACGGCAGAATACGATAACACCGCGGTAGGAATCGTAGAGTGAGTCAAAGATCAGCGCCTGAAGCGGTGCCTCCGGATCCCCCTTCGGAGCCGGGATCTTATGGACGATCGCTTCCAAAACATCCTCGATATTGAGTCCCATCTTTGCAGAGATCCTCGGTGCGTCGTGAGCCTCAAGTCCGATCACATCCTCGATCTCCTCCGCCACACGGTCCGGATCAGCGCTCGGAAGGTCGATCTTATTGATGACCGGGACAACATCAAGATCATGGTCAAGGGCAAGATACACATTTGCAAGCGTCTGGGCCTCAATGCCCTGAGCCGCATCTACAACAAGGATCGCACCGTCACACGCCGCAAGGCTTCGGGATACCTCATAGTTAAAGTCAACGTGACCTGGGGTATCGATCAGGTTAAAGATATACTCCTCGCCGTCCTTTGCCTTGTAAACCGTGCGGACTGCCTGGGATTTGATCGTGATTCCGCGCTCTCGCTCAAGATCCATGTTGTCAAGGATCTGGGCCTGCATCTCACGGCTGGTTAAAAGACCGGTCTTCTCGATAATGCGGTCCGCCAGCGTGGATTTACCGTGGTCGATATGGGCAATGATACAGAAATTTCTGATTTTATCCTGGGAATAATGAACCATTCATGTTCCTCTCTTCTATATGATTTCTTCTTTATATGATCCATTTCTCTGTCACTGCTTGTCGGACCACCAGATCTTTACTCCTGATCGTTCGGTCCATCAGAAAATACCTTTATACACAGGAATTTCTCCCTCGGGGACAGAAATGGCAATTTATCATGTTAAATATAGCATTTTTTAGGTTTCCGCGCAAGCAGTAGTATGAGGTTTGGATGTGATAAAAAATAGACAAAAAGCTGACAAATTACAATTCTTTTATGTGTTGTAAAATCAATTGACATTCTATCCATTCTGATTTAGACTTTAATTAACATTTTGTCACGTATATTCAGGACTTTTCTTCGTCCCGTCACCCGTCCACCTTTTCTATCATTTCAGCAGCTATCCTTCATGTTCGCAGATCCTGTATATTCCTTGACCGTTCTGCGTTTTCTGAATGGCTGCCCGGGAGATAACATATGAATCAAACTCGGAAAAAACAGCAGTCCATGGACATGACCTCAGGGTCCATCACAAAGCTCCTGATCATGTTCGCGGTTCCCCTCGTGATCGGAAACCTTTTTCAACAGCTATACAACACTGTGGACAGTCTCGTTGTTGGAAACTTTGTCGGCTCCCATGCTCTCGCCGCCGTAGGTTCCACCACCAGCATCATCAACATGATCGTCATGTTCTTTACCGGTACCTCTGTTGGTGCCGGTGTCGTCATCAGCCGGTACTATGGGGCCCACGATGACGAAAAGCTTCACATTGCCGTGGAGACCACGATGGCAGTGACCTTCATCTGTGGGATCATTTTTACAGGTCTTGGAATCTTTGTTGCCCCCTATATGTTAAAATTTATGTCCACACCGGATGATGTCCTGCCGTCCGCCTCCGTATACTTAAAGATCTATTTTTCCGGCGTTTTCGGTCTGCTTGTATACAACATGGGAAGTGCGATCCTGCGTGCCGTTGGCGATACGAAGCGGCCGCTGTACTTCCTCTGTCTCTCCAGTGTCATGAATATCGGCCTTGACCTTCTTTTTGTAGTGGGCTTCGGCATGGCCATCGAGGGAGTTGCCTACGCGACGATCATCTCCCAGTTTGTTTCCGCAATTCTCGTGCTCATCGTTCTCACCAGAAGCACGGAGAATTACCGCCTGACCTGGAAGGACCTGCGGATCAACAAAAAAATCTTCCGGCAGATCCTCATGGTCGGACTACCGACAGGATTTCAGCAGTCACTGACATCATTTTCCAACGTGTATGTCCAGTCCTATATCAACACCTTCGGATCCAGCTGCATGGCCGGATGGAGCAGCTACTCAAAGATCGACCAGTTTGTTTTCCTTCCGATGCAGAGTATCGGACAGGCATCCACGACCTTTATGAGTCAGAACCTGGGAGCCGGGAATCTGCCCCGCGCGAAAAAAGGAACCGGTGTGGCTCTCCGGCTGGCACTCCTCATTACATTCGCCAGCGCTGGGATCCTTTTCCTCTTTGCGCCTCGGCTCGTCGCAGTCTTCAACCAGGAGCCTGACGTTGTCCGGTACGGAACCATGTTTCTCCGGATGAACGTGTTCATGCTGGCATTCTGCTGCCCGAACCAGGTCGTTGCGGGCGCGATGCGCGGAGCCGGAGATTCCAGGACACCGATGCTGATCATGCTGTTCTCCTTTGTCCTGTTCCGCCAGATCTATCTCTATATCGCGACCTCGATCTGCAATACAGCCGCAGTTGTCGGATTCGGATATCCAGTGGGCTGGATCGTAGCTTCGGTTCTCGTAGAGCTCTACTATATGTCCGGAAAATGGGAGAAAAAGATCAATATGTAACCTCTTCCCATGTTCTGTTATTCTCCTGTCAGTACCTGATCCAGGAGATCGGATAACGGCATCATCGCCGCTTTCGCCTCCGCATACGTGTTTGTCTGGGCGCCCACCTCGATGAGGGCGGAACGCGCCCGGACATGCTCGTTATAGCGGAGGCCTTTTAAATAGATCTTTCGCGTAAGTCCCGGATATTTTCCAGCAGCCAGAAGCTGCATCTGGAAGCTGAACGCCAGGTTTTCCTTGAGATTTGGATTCGGAAGATACTCGATGGGGCCGTCCGGGCTCATGGATGTCCCGTTGAAGAACATGATCTTCGCGGTCTCCGTCCCGTCGATCTCCGTCACAAGTCTCGTCCCATCCGAGACGCCGTCCCGGTGGACATCCAAGACCACCTCGATAGACGGGTATTTCTGCAGGAGACCAGAGATCCCGTCGAGGGCGTAGGTATACGCCGCACTGCGGTCCAGCTTTCCGTTCCGGTAATCGTAGACGCTCTCATCATGGTACACGTTGTACCCCTTTTCCCTGAGAAGCTTCGCCAGGCACTCTCCGAGGTGGATCACGTCCGCCTCCGAATTTTCCGGGTAGTCGGCGTAGGTCTCCTGGGAGTGGGTATGGTAGATCAGGATCTGGGGGATGTCGGCGTTTTTTTCGATGGAAAGGTCCGCGGCGAGGAAATTCTCCGCCCGCATCAGGTCCCGGCCCGCCGTTGTTGTGGGGTGGACGTTGTAGAATTTTTTCATCAGGTAGTCGTAATCGTTGAGTTTTTCTAAAATGATGCCGGAATTTCCGGTGTTAAAGGTTCCTGCTGCGAGCAGGCCTGCGAGTGTCGTCTTTTCATTCTGGGATGATCCGTTTTCTCCAGTTCCGCTTTTTCCCGAATTCCCCCATTCTTCTGAACTTTCTGTTTTTGCTCTGTCTTGTGCATTTTCATCCGCATTTCCGCTTCCCCATGCATTCTTCCTACGATCATCTCCGTAAACTCCCTGATTTTGTTCCCTGTCTGCGATCCATTCTGCCCGCAGTACCCCATTCTCATTCTCGATCCCAAATATCTCCTCATACTCCTTTGTCCGCCTGCTGCCATTTTTTCTGCTCTCCAGATAAAAAGCCGTACCCTCATCCTCCTTCCACGCCGGAAGAAATCCCCGCATCACATCATCCGCGATCCGCACCGCGTAATTTTCATAGAAATCCTTCCATGCGCCCGCACACAACCCACGTCCGAGATACAGCGCCGCCACGCAGACCACCGCCAACACGATCCACCGCCCGGCATACTGGATCATCCTGATGATATTTCCGATCATCTGCGCAACAAACAGGCGGTCCGCCTGAAGCATCCGCTTAAAATAGTACCATCTCCGCCTCATATCTGCCGCCTGATTCGCCGTTTCTTTACAGTTTATGTGAATATGCGGTTATTCAGTACCTGCGCAACCATACTGCCGCCGCAAAATCCGAACCATATCAGCCAGGCACCAACAGCCATTTCCGAATAAAAAATGCAGAGTTTTTCACATATATCACGCAAATCTATGCAGTTCTGAACAACGCCTCATGGATCGCCTCCGAGATCGTAAAGCTCAGAAAATCCACCCGCTCATCAATATCATGGGGCGTCACATACATGGGACCGAGGTCCGGCTTTAAGAGTTCCTTAACAAGCTCATAAGATTCTTCTACCCGAAGAATTTCCAGCTTCTTCTCTCCGGATTTTCTTTTCTTTTCACCATTTCGATCCCTGTCCGAGTCCTCCGCTTCCATTACCTCATCATCTTTTTCCAAAACATCACACCCTATCTTCTCCCTCAACACCTCCGTCATCGCCCCAACCGTATCATACACGATCGCCGCCGCCCCGACGACCATCGGGATCCCGATCGCAAACACAGGAATCCCCAGTGTCTCCTCCGTCAGCCCGCTCCGGTGATTCCCGACCCCGGATCCCGGCTGGATCCCCGTATCGGATAGCTGCACCGTGACTCCCAGTCTCCCGGCACTTCTCGCCGCCAACGCATCCACAACGATCACTGCATCCGGCTCCGTCTCCTGCACAATGCCTTTCACGATCTCCGCCGTCTCCATCCCCGTCTGCGCCATGACCCCCGGCGTGATCCCGCTTAAGACCGGATACCCGTGCTTCCTGCAAAAATCCGTCCCATACTCCAGCTCCAGATGCCTCGTCGCCTGAAGATGCTCCAAAACCTTCGGTCCCAAAGCATCCGGCGTCGCCTCCGGATTTCCCAGGCCAACGACCAGAGTTCTCACCGGCCGCCCCATCTTCTCCGTCTCAAGCCCATGCTCCTTTAGCATCCCCCGCAAAAGCCCCGCCAACTCCTCCGAGACCTCCCTGTGATAATCATCATCCTTCTTCGCCAGCGAAGCCGCCTCCACCGTCAAATACATCCCCACCGGCTTTCCCAGCGCCTTCTCTCCTCTCTCATCACACACCGCGACCTCCGTCACCCGGATCCCAGTCTCCTCCTTCTCCCACTCCCGCACCCGGATCCCCGGAATCTCACTCCCCTGCACCTTCTCTCTCTCCTCCAGCGCCAGATCCGTCCTCACCGTAAACTCCACATCCGCCTGTCTCATAAACACGCCTCCTATCTCAACTTTCTCCTTATTTTTCTCGCAAAAAAGCAATTTATGTATTGACATACCGGGAAATATTCGCTAGAATGTAATAGTATGTTTACATTGAACTGTCCGTGTCCAGGCTTTGATGCAAAACAAACAGAGATAATTTTTTAAAATAATATGGAGGTGTACAGATTGGCTAACATCAAATCTGCAAAGAAAAGAATCGTAGTAGCAGAGACAAGAGCTGCTAGAAACAAAGCAATCAGATCCAAAGTGAAAACTTTCGTTAAGAAGGTAGAGGCTGCAATTACTGCTGGTGACAAGGCTGCTGCACAGGCTGCACTTCTTGCTGCTACAAGCGAAATCGATAAGGCTACTTCCAAGGGCGTATATCACAAGAATACCGCTTCCAGAAAAGTATCCCGTTTGGCTAAAGCTGTAAGCGCAATGGCTTAATTTATCATCGAACTGGATTATTACGCATAAATAAAAAGAACCGCTGTTTCCGAGGTGTGTCAGAAACAGCGGTTCTTTTTTATATCTCAGCACCGGTCAATGTACCCAGCTCCATCCAACCCCCAGCGCAGGCCTGCCTTCGGACCCGGATGCCTGATTGCGGGGGCTCTGGCTTCCTCTTGGCTCGCAGGAAAATGCGTTGGAGGAAAGGTGACACTTGTCTGAGCGCAGCGAGTTGTGTCACCTTTTCTCCGCCCTTAGCATTTTTCTGCAAGCCTAGAGGAACCGCCCCTGAAATCCACCAGCACCCGAATCCGAAGCCAGGCCTGCGCGTCCTTTTGCCAAGTTGATCCAACCTTACTCATACTTCTTCGCAATCAGCAACTCCACCGCCAACCGATCCGAGAGTCGACCGGTTTTCACAGCCTCCTCCGATTCCACACAAAACTCCACATAAGAAAGAATCTGCTCCCTCGTAAACGCCCTCGCCTGCGCCATCAGCTTCCCCGCCACAAACGGCGGTACCTTCACCCTGGACGCGATCTCACTCTTCTGCGCCCCCTTCCCCGCCAATTCCTTCACCTGCAGAAGCTGGTTAAACTGCTTCGCGATCAAAAACATGATCCGCATCGGCGGCTCCTTCAGAGTCAGAAGATCCTCATAGAGATCCATCGCCTTCCTCGTATTCCCCGCCACGATCGCCGTCACCATCTCAAAGATCCGGTTCGTCACATGGACCGTCCCGACCGCCTCCACGTCCTCCTTCGTGATCACCTCGCGCCCCATGGTATAGCAGATCAGCTTCTCCAGCTCCATCCTGATATTCTCCATGTCATCCCCGGTCCGCTCCATAAAATACTCCATGACCTGGCGCGTGATCTTCTTCCCGTCCTTCGAAAGGATCCCCGCTGCCCAGCGCATCAGCTGGTCCGCGTCCTGCTTCTTTAATTCCGCTGCATACCCGTTGTCCTTCACCTTCTTGTAGAGCTTATTCCTCTTGTCGACCTCATTCTCCACAAACACCATACATGTAGACTCCGGGATCTCCGGGATATAATTCACAAGCTCCTCCGGCGCACTGCTCTTAAAAAATCCGCTGCCATCGATCAGCACAAGTCTCCGCTCAGCAAAAAAAGGCATGGTGTCCGCGAGACTAATGATCTCTTTCACATCCTGTCCCTTGCCCTCAAAATAATTATAATTCATCGTGTCATCCCCGGCGATCGCCTCCCGGAGACGCTTTTTATAACTGTTCACAAGAAACGGCTCATCCCCAAACAGCAAATAGACTCTCCTAAATGTCTTATCCTTAATATCCTGGTTTAAAGTCTGCATAGCCGCCTCCGTAAACTGTCTTATTGGTATCATTTTGAAACTTTTCTAATTTTATCAGATATACGAACACTGGTCAAGCTGCGCCTTCGGGCGCTTCGCGTCCTCCTCATCCTTTTTCTTCACGAGCACCACCAGGCTGTACACGAAGAATACAATGAAGACGATCGCTGCGGACATCGCCGCTGGGCTGCTCCAGGACAGTGTGATAATGTAGGACGGGATGATATACGGCGCGAGGACCAGAAGTTCTAAGAGTTTCTTTCTCTTTACATTCGTATAGGCGGTTAAGAATACAAAAAAGCTTCCCGCCGCCACCGCGATGACTGTTGACGCGGTGGATATGATAAGCGTATTCCGGACCGCCTTCACTGTTCTCTCCTCATGCAGCATGTCCACATAGTTTTGCAGACCAAAGCCTCCGTCGGTCGTCAGGCTCATCCGAAGGAAACTTAAAATCGGCATAATGAATATGAAGCACACTGCGATGAAAAAGAGGATCCGGCCTGCAATTGTTTTAATTTTACTGGATTTCATGTTTTTTCCTCTTATTATAGAAACGCGATGTAAAATGCAAAACGGACTTTTTGTAAAATCCTTGTAAGCGGAAGTTAAAACTTTTCCTTCCGATGTAAAGCACGGTCAGTCTGTGTCAAGCGGAAGCATCGTTTTTATTTTGAGTTTCTTTCCATCTGTCCGGACCATGACAGCGCCGGAAAGGCCTGTTTCATAGATCTTTGATCCATGTTCTAAAAGCCGCTCCCGGACTTTCTCCGCAGGATGTCCGTACCGGTTCTTTCTTCCGTAGGAGAGGATCGTCACGGATGGGGACAGTTTTTCTATAAACTCTTCGCTGGATGAGGTGGCGGAACCGTGATGTCCGGCTTTTAAGATCGTCACCGGAGTCAGAACGCCGGAAGTCAAAAGTGTTTCCTCCCCGGATGTCTCCATATCTCCCGTGAGGAGCATGGAAAAACGTCCGTAGGTCAGGCGGAACACCAGGGATTCCTCATTCCGGTCCGTGAACTCTGTTCCGCCATCCGGCGACAGGCATTCCATGGACATTCCTTTTCCCGGAAAGTTATTCCATATATCTCCCTTTTGGGCATAAAAAACAGGAACATCCCGCTTTTTCGCAAGCTCCGCCATCTTCCCGTAGATCTCATCCTTTCCCGCCTCCGGCATCATGAGACCTCCCACCCGGATTCCCGATTCCGGGTGTTCCAGAAGATACCGGATCCCGTTCATGTGATCCTGGTCCCCGTGGGTCATGACCGCAAGATCCAGACGCGTCACCCCCTGGCTCTTAAGATACGGCACCAGAACCTTCTCTCCGATGGATTTCTGCTGGCTGCTGCCGCAGTCCACCAGGATCGTATGGGATTCGGAGCGCAGAACGATTCCGTCGCCCTGGCCTACGTCGAGGAATGTGGCAGAGAGTCCGGTTTGGCGGGATGGGAGCAGGAAAAGAAATGCCGCAAGCCAGGCGGCGCATAATAACACCAGGCGATGTTTTTTATTTTCCGCAATCTCCATCCCCCTCTCATAAACAACTGATCCGAATATCATCAATCCATAATAACACCCAATTTTCCATATTTCCGGCTGCCCCAGCACCAGCTCTGCCCCCGGAAGCTCCCCTGTCCAATTACATATCACCTCATAAAATTTCAAAATATAATGCGCGCCTCCAAGCATCGCACCCCCAACCGATTCTGATAAAAAAGACAGACCTAGTCCAAGAAATCCCGATATGACCACATACGTCATAAGCGGGATCACAATTAGATTTAAGAACACCCCGTAGACCGGTATCCCAAAAGAATGCCAGAGAATGACCGGCGCTGTCACCACCTGGATCGAAAGACTTGTAAAGAACGCGGACGCTGCCGCAGATATTTTTTCATCCGTAAAAAGCTTTTCCCCCCGCGAAGAAAAAAGCCTGCCGGGATAGATCAGTGATGTCACCGCAAGAAAGGACAGCTGAAAGGACGCCTGGGACAGCAGATACGGATGAGCAAGCAGCAATCCTGCCGCCGGAATACACATTGCCGTCGGAAGATCGTATGTCCGCCCTACGGCCGCCGCGAGAAAGGAGAGCCCTGCCATTGACACCGCCCGGGCCACAGACGCGCCGCTGCCCACCATCATGCCGTAGGCGCAGAGAAATCCCCCTGCGAAGATCCCGGAGATCCAGAACCCCGCCCCGCCTTTCCTGAAAATCTTCCAGATTCCCAGCCCCACAATGGAGACATGAAGCCCGCTGATGGCAAGGAGGTGGGATATCCCATTCTTCCGGTAAAGTTCATAAATTTCACTGTCCAGATCATCCTTCTCCCCAAAGAGAACCGCCGACAGAATTCCAGCGTCCTCCGGGAGAGCGATCGCCTTTAACTGCTCAGAAAAGCACCTCCGGATCCGGTACAGGCTGTCCGAAAATACATGTACCTTCCCGCCAGTCACCGTATATCCCTCCACATAGATGATCCCGGAAATTCCGCGGGACCTGCAATACAGACGGTAGTCAAACGCCCCAGGATTTCTCGCCGGATCTGTCGCTTTTCCCTCTCCGAAGACTCGGATTTTCTCACCGACAGCGGGTGATGGTTTTTGCTTCGAAACCGCCTCAGCTGCTTCCCCTGTTTTATTCACATCCAGATAACATAAAACTCTTCGAAGCTTCTCACCAGACTCCCCATCTTTACCTTCCATTGCGCAATCCCTAAGCACGACCTCCAGCGTCCCATCCTTCTCCTTCACCGACTGGACAGTTCCCTGAAGAACCACGCCATCCTCATGTTCCTCCCGGAAAAATCCCTCCTCCCGGGAGAAAACCGCCTGCTCCGCTCCCATCCGAAGACATCCGGCAGACATTCCCGCCACAAAAAGAAAGACCGGCAGCCCATATCTGCTCTTCCGGCGGACAAACACGCACACCAAAAAGAGCAGCCAGACTGCCAGTCCAAAAATCATCTGCTCTGCCGGGATCCACAGGTTCAGTGCCTCTCCAAGTACCAATCCCCCTGTCACACACAGCAAAGGCCTTTTAATCGTTTTTTCCTCCTACGATATAATCGTAATTTCGTTCAAATACCGTGCTTAACGGAATCTGGTCCCGGAACACATCGTCCTGGGATCCGTTGATCCGGATCTGCACACGGCTCACCGTCGAGAGCTCCGCAAGGGAATCCACGATGGAATAGATCGGAATATATGCCGCCACATCCAGAGTGCTGTTTAAAAACACCGCGTCAAGGTTGATCGAGCAGACCGAATCATTGACGGACACATTCAAAAGCTTCACATCTGACGGGATCGTCGCATAATGTCCAAGCTCCTGAGGACCTTCGATCAGCTGTTCCACGATGAGGCGCTCCAGGGATGTATTGCTGTTCTGCATAACTTCCCGCTTTTCCTCCACCAGCTGGTCTCCCGCCTCATTGGCAAAATACAGCGTCAGCTCCGTCCGCTCGAAGGAGTTGACATCGCGGATGCTGTCCACAAAATCAGAGGCGGAAAGCATTCCCACCGGGTTTCCCGCAGCGTCCGTGATCGGCTGCTCCGCGCAGTAGATGCTCAGATACTCGATATCCGGAATCTGGGTCAGTGTTTTCGTCAGCGCCGCCCGGCACAGGATCTCCTGCACCGAATTCATCAGCGCATAGTTGGCATCTGCATATAAATACAGAACATTCCCCTCGATCCGGTAGGTGATCTTTTCGATCCGCTCCGGCAGCGCTCTCTGACAGTCGAGATCCGCCGGCACATTTCCCATCTTATCGAGAAGTTCCCGGACCAGTGCATCCAGGTCCGTCGTCTCCGTCCGGTACTCGCTTCCAACGAGCTGGATCCCGGACGTGTTTAAATAGTAGATCGTATAGGCATTTCCGCTCTGCTCCACGGTCGTCTTTCCCGTACAGCCGCTTAAGGCGAACAGGACCGCGAAGAGGAGAAAAAACACCCGAAACATCCTAAATTTCTTCATTTTTCTCCCTCCTACGGAATATAGATCAACGGGATCCGCACCATAAAGGTACTTCCCTCGCCCTCGACACTGTCCACACGGATCGCGCCGTGATGCATCAGGACCACACTTTTCGTGATCGCAAGTCCAAGCCCTGTTCCGCCGGTCTCCCTGGATCTCGCCTTGTCCACGCGGTAGAAGCGTTCGAACACGCGCTCCTTAAACTCCGCAGGAATACCGATTCCGGAATCCGCAACCTTTAAATAGAAGAACTTGTGGTCGGCATCCAGTGTGACCCGGACCCATCCGTCTTCCTTATTATATTTGACCGCATTCTCCACCAGGTTATTCACCGCCAGGGAGAATTTCACCTCGTCAATATCCGCTGAGACATCGCGCTTACTCTCGAAGATCAGCTCGATATTCCGCTTTCTGGCGATGGGACGCAGGCGTTTTAAGACCATCTCGATCAGTCCGTTGATCTGGACCTGGCTGCAGGAAAGTCCCGAGGACGCCTTGTCCATGCGGACCAGAGTCAGAAGATCGTCGATGATCTTACTCTCACGGTCGATCTCATCGGAGATATCGTGCATGAATTCCTGGTAAAGTTCCTTCGGCGTGTCCTCCATTCCCATCAGGGAATCCGCAAGGACACGGATCGACGTGATCGGAGTCTTGAGCTCATGGGAGACATTGGAAACAAACTCCTGTCTCGACTGGTCCACGGCCTTCAGCTTCTCCAGGGTTTTATTGATGGTCTCGGAGATCTGCTTTGTCTCCCGGTACGCCTCCTCATTGACATCCTCATCCAGGTTTCCCTCACCTACACGCCGGATCGACGCGATCAGGCTTCCAAAGGGCTTCATGATAAAATGGACCGAGAGGACCGCAAGGATCAGCAGGATCACGAAGATCATCATCTCGTACAGGGATGCCTTATCATTCAGACTGTCCTCCAGACTGTACATGCTCTCCGTCGACGCTGTCACGATCATCACGCCCGCAGTCTTTCCCGTTGTGATGGTTCCCGTCTCCTGCTCAAACTCCGGAATTGGGATTGCCAGGACGAAATAGTGTTTCAGGCTGTCATACCGGCTCGTATTCTCACCCTGGAAGCACCTGATCACCTCATTGGAAATCAATGTCTTTCCCTTCGAGAGAGAAAACGTATCCTCTACGATCTTAAACCCGGAGTTTACGATCAGGATCCGTCCGCTGAAGATATCCGAGAGCAGGGAGAGCTCCGTATCGATGGCGGCGTTGTCCACCACCGAGTTTGTGAGATATCCAGTTCTTGACATCTTATTGCTTAGGATCTGACACTGGTTCTGGACATCAATGATCCGGCGCTCCACCTGACTCTGTCTTGAGGAACTGGCAAGGATCCGGCTCTCCACGAGAAGCGGGATCATACAGAACATCACCATCAGGATGATCAGGGGAACCTTGACGCTCGGCGTATGCTTCCGGTAAATTTTCCGGATCCTTTCCCTAATTTTTCTCATGTTCCTCTTCCATCTTTCTCGTTGCCGTCACAGCAAGGCTGCCCGGTCCGATATGGCACGCGATGCTTAAGGAAAGCGGTGCCATGTATACATCAGCATTCGGGAAGCGCTCTTCGACCTCTTTCTTAAACTCCAGCGCTGCTTCCTCGTTGTCGGTGTGGGCGATTGCCAGATGGCAGTTTCTGCACTCACTGTCGTGAAGCCTCCCGTCCAGCTCTTTCTGGATCGCGTTCATCATCATGGTCTTTGCCTGCTTCATGGTACGGGCTTTCGCGAAGGAATCAAGCTTTTCACCTAAAATGATCAGCACTGGCTTGATTTTTAAAAGTGTGCCGAGAGCCGCTGCAGCCGATGTGATCCGGCCGCCCTTTTTCAGGTATTTTAAGGTATCGACGGTGATGAAGATGACGGAATCAGCCGCAGTCTCCTCCAGACGCTTCTTGATCTGCGTTCCGTCCATCCCCATAGCTGCCAGCATCTGCGCGTCCTTTACAGACTGATACTGGGTCACAGAGATCCGTCGATTGTCAACGACGAACACTTTTCCCTCGTACTCATCCTCTCCCGCCAGCATCATCGCTGTAGAGCAGGATCCGGAAAGTCCGGAGGACATCGGGATATGGATGATCTGGTCATACTCTTTTAAGAGCTTGTCCCACATCTTCAGGATGGAATCTGGTGTGGGCTGGGAGGTAGCGATATCAGCATTGTCCTTTAATCTCTGGTAGAACTGCTCCTGTGTCAGTGTGATATCTTCGTAATATGTTTCTCCATCTATCATAAACGGCATTGGCAGAACCGCAACTCCCATCTCTTTTGCCTGAGCCTGGGTGATTCCGCTGTTGCTGTCTGTTACAACTGCAATTTTCATACAAAACTGCCCCTTTCTGTTTCTCTTTCGTCCGCCCTCTTTCTCTCCATTCCATACGGACAGGACTCGCTCCTATTTTAACCGATTTCCTACCTAAATGGAAGTGCAAAACTGCCCAAACTGTGGACGAAATAGAAAATTTATGATATGCTGAGCAGTAAGTGAGTGAAAAACATGCTCGCATGTTTGGCACGAGCGGCGAAGCGGATTACGGCAGCCGCAAAGCAGCGCTTAGTGTGAAAGCGCAGACCGTAATATGCAATGTATTTTTAATATGGGGGTACAGATTATGCCTTATTGTCCGAAATGCGATATGGAATTTGTCGAGGGAATCAAAGTCTGCAGCGATTGCGGCGGTCCCCTCGTGGAATCAAAAGAAGTGGCGGAAGCCATGAAAAAGAAGGAACAGGAAGAACAGCTTGCCGCCATGGCGCAGGAGATGGATCCGTTTTCCGGTGAAGGGACTGATACGGAGTTCTCCGGGGATAATCCACCCGAGAAGTCTTCCCCGGCCGCTGAGCCGGTCCACGCCTACGTGGATAAGGGCCAGCGCTACGATGACATGAGTTCCTCCGCATCCGCGTTCTTCTTAGTCGGCGGGGTACTTGCCATCGGCGCGGCACTCTGCCTTCTGGGAATTTTCCATCTCCCAATGGCAGGATTCCAGAAATATATGTTTGAGGGCGTTCTCGTTGTTCTCGCCATCGGCAGCTTTGTCGTTGCAGTCTCCTCAAGGAAGCGCGCTGCCGAGTTAAAGGTGGAAGCCGACGATGAAAAACGCCAGACCCAGGAGATCATCGATTGGTTCTTAAAGAATTACTCCGCAAAAGAGCTGGATGAGCAGCTTCTGATGGAAGACCCGGACCTCTCCGGCGAGGAACTGAGTCTCAAGCGCTTCGAGCTGATCCAGGATTTCCTCATCACCGACCGCGACATCCCTGACCAGTCCTATGCGGATTCGCTCTGTGAGACGCTGTATACGAAGCTGTACGATCAGGAATAATTTAAAAGACTGTCTGACCGATGAACCTGATTCATCAGCCGGGCAGTCTTTTTAATTTTCTTATTCAAATTTCACGATTTCCTTCTTCAGCCTCATCATGATCTTCTTCTCCAACCTCGAAATATATGACTGGGAGATCCCCATGAGATCCGCCACCTCTTTCTGCGTCATCTCCGCCCCATCCCGGCGCTTCAGACCATAGCGCAGCTCCACGATTTTTCTCTCCCTCGGGCTTAAGCGGCTCACCGCATTCTTAAGAAGATCTTTTTCCACCTCATCCTCCATGTCTTTATAGATCACATCCTCCTCCGTCCCGAGAATATCCGACAGCAGAAGCTCATTCCCGTCCCAGTCCACGTTTAACGGCTCATCGATGGAAACCTCAAGCTTCATCTTGCTGGTCCTACGAAGATACATCAGGATCTCATTCTCAATGCATCTGGACGCATAGGTCGCCAGCTTGATATTTTTCGTCGGGTTAAAGGTGTTGATGGCCTTGATGAGTCCAATGGTCCCGATGGAGATCAGGTCCTCTACGCCAACGCTGGTATTGTCAAATTTCTTTGCTATGTAGACAACCAGGCGGAGATTGTGCTCGATCAGCTCTGCCTTTGCCTCTTTCTCCTCTTCGGTTCCAAACTTATTTAACGCCTCAGTCTCCTCCTTCAGTGACAGCGGAGCCGGAAGAATATCCGCACCTCCAATATAATGGATCTCCCCCCGCTCCGGACGAATCATCGTGCGGAACCCCATCACTTTTTTGAGGCGGAACCGGTTTGGCATAGAAATTCTCATAATCATACTCATTCTCTCCTTTTTCTAACTGTTAGTCACCTTCACAGTTATTTTTTCATACATCGTCGTTCAGACTTCATGTCAATCCCCTATTGCCACAGGCACATTTTCCCCTGACACCAGACACTCCGGCAGTATCATCGTAAAATCCTTCCCGAAAAACAGAGGTTCCTTCGAAATCGCCACGATCGGACGCTCGATCCAGATACTCCCGCACTCTTCGGACATGACCTCCATCCGGTCAAAGAGAACTCCCGGCAGCATTCCATTTTCCGTTCCGACAGCCCGGTATGGGATCATAAGGACTCCCGCCTTCTCGCCTAAGAACTCTTTCGCATCCGCCGCCGCGATAATGCTCACCGGCTTTCCCGTCACAGGCTCCACGAGCCGATTCCCTGAATCCGCCATCGCCGTGAACTCCTTCGACTTTTCATTTAAGAAAAGACGGACCTGATACCGTGTTTTCCCGATCATCGGCCGCCTCACAAGAGCTACCGCCAAGAAACGAACTCCCATACAGAAAAATCCCATAAACATCAGACTTTTCCAGCCTGTAAGAAAACACCGCTCCCGCAGAATCGCCAGCCCACTCTGCAAAATCCCTGCGGATAAGACCAGGACTCCCAGTTCCTTCCCGCGCCACTTCAAAACTTTCATCCAGGAATCTCCTCTATCTGCAGAAGCATTCCTTTTCTCCTGGCGCATGGTCTGTTTTCCCGGAAAAGCGATCCAGATCATCAAAAATCCTGTCACCAGCAGTTTCCAAACTTCCCATATCCCAGCGAATACCGGCTGTCCGCCTGCAGGACATCTTCCCATAAGTTCCAGATAAACGCTTCCAGTACTGCAGAGTCCCCCGGCGATCCCGGCGCCCAGAAGTCTCAAGGCCTCTGCCCGCCTTCTCATAAGCACCGCCGCCAGCCATAAGATCAAAACATCCCGGTACACCTCCTCCAGAAAAAAGAGATCGGCGTACCAATCATACTCCACCGGACTTCCTCCTTTCCCTGGCATCCCTTTCTGATGTTTTCCCATAGTATACCTGTCTTTCTCTCCAGAATTTGTCAAAGCAGGGACGAGAAATTTGAAAACCCATCGGGTCGTTTTAACAGAATCTCTCCTGTTTTTTCATGAAGATCAGAGATTTCCGCAGACATTTGCGGAATACACGAAAAAAGAAGAACAAAAAGAGAGCAGATCTGGACGATTTTTGTCGCGATCTGCGGTGAAATTTCAGAAATATTTCGCGCGAGTGCGCATCATTGGCACGTTAGTGCCTTTTGTGTAATAGGGAATTCCTCGGAATTTCCTATTACACAAAAAGACCTGGAAAAGATTTCTCTCTTCCAGGTCTCAATATGTTCATAAATTAAATTCCAATACGGCTTGTCCGTCCTCAGAATCTTATCTGCGGTTCTTTAAGAAATCCGGGATATTGATCTGGGTCTCGCCGCGCTGTGCCGGACGGTAAACCGGGGCATTTCCAGTCGGGATGTTGTACTTCGGTGCGGAAGTCTCTGTTGTAGCTGCTGCCTCAGACGGAGTCTTTACGGACGGAGCAGTTCTCTGAACCGGAGCCTGCTGAGCCGGTACCTTTGTCTTGTAGTTTGTGAAATCCTTCATTGCGCGCTCAACCGGTGTGTTTGCACCGTGTGCGTCAAGGCCTGTAGCGATAACTGTGATCGTTACCTCGTCCTCCGCATTCTCATCGTACATAGCGCCGAAGATGATGTTAGCGTCATCGCCTGCAAGCTCCTGAACATAGCCAGCAGCCTCGTTTGCCTCGATCAGGCTGATGTCGCCGGAAATGTTGATGATAACGTGGGAAGCACCCTCGATGGTTGTCTCAAGAAGCGGGCTGGATACAGCCTGCTTAACAGCCTCAAGTGCCTTCTCGTCGCCCTTCGCCTTACCAATACCGATATGAGCGATGCCCTTATCTGTCATAACAGTCTGAACATCAGCGAAGTCAAGGTTGATAAGACCCGGAACATTGATCAGGTCTGTGATTCCCTGTACTGCCTGGAGAAGAACCTCATCGGCTTTCTTTAATGCATCCGGCATGGTTGTCCGTCTGTCAACGATCTCAAGGAGACGGTCGTTTGGGATCACGATCAGAGTATCCACTGCGTTCTTTAAGTTCTCGATTCCCTTTAACGCGTTGTTCATTCTCTGTCTGGCTTCAAAGCGGAACGGCTTTGTTACAACGCCGACTGTAAGAATTCCCATGTCTTTTGCGATCTGAGCGATCACCGGAGCTGCACCGGTACCGGTTCCGCCTCCCATACCACAGGTAACGAATACCATATCTGCGCCCTTAAGTGCCTGGGAGATCTCCTCCTGGCTCTCCTCAGCTGCCTTCTCGCCGATCTCCGGCTTTGCGCCTGCGCCGAGTCCCTTTGTGAGCTTCTCACCGATCTGCATGGCAGTCGGAGCTTTACAGAACTGAAGCGCCTGTTTATCTGTGTTGATACCGATAAACTCAACGCCCATAATATTTTCTTCTACCATGCGGTTTACCGCGTTATTTCCGGCACCGCCGACACCGATCACAAGAATTCTTGCGGCATTCTCTGCCTCGTTTATCTTAATCTCTAACAAGAATGTCTCCTCCTTTAATATCTATCAATCTATTACATCTGTATTAGCATGGTCATAAAAATCCCAAGTTAATCTAACATATATCATATTTGATTTTTTGAAAAATATCAACCTTAAATTTATGGTTTTTTTGAAAAAAACACTGATTTTCCGCTGTCCCCGGCCTAAGCTTTCTTACGGTCAGCGCAGCAAGTGCGCAGACCTAATGAATCGTTACTCTAATTCTTCTTCACAAAACGGTACGTCGGGCTGGAATTCGTCTCGTCATAGGTATCCAGATACAGCGTACCCGAAAGTCCTGTGAGCTCCGTCATGATATCGTGAAGCTCCGCGATCTTTCCGTCAAGGCTATCCGAATTTCCAAGCTCCACCGTGATGTCCCCCATCACAAGCTCCGCCTCATTGTAGCTGTTATAGTTGATCTTGTCCACCTGGATATCGCTGACATTCAGCACCTGGGTCAGGTTTAAGATCTCGCCGAAAATATCCTGATCCGCCACCGGAAGCGGCTGGTGCAGGACGATATGTCCGAACTCGAGACCAGTGATCACCGGAACGCCCGGAAGCTGCTCGGAAGAGCTCTCCACAATGATTCCATCCTTATCGAAGTACATGTAGCTGCTCATGTAGGAGACGCAGCCCACAACGCTCTTCTCAAACACAACGACCTCCACCTTTGTGGGGCTCTTGAAATTGATCTTATATTCCTCGATAAACGGAATGGACTTGTGCTCCTTAAACCGGTTCTGATAATAGCAGAACGCGGAATTTCTGGACCACTTGCCGTCAAATAAGAGCGACTCGATCTGTTCCTTCGTATACTGCTTATTTCCGCTCACTTCCACATCCTTGATCCGTATCGAAAAGACAAGAACGAGAAGAATGACGAGAATCGCCATGATCACTCCAATGATGATCCCCGTCTTTCTTCCTCCTCTCCTGTTGTACATTCCAAATCCGTTGCTGCTTCTTCTCCCGAAATGGAAATTGAAGCCGCGTCTTCCAAATCCAAGACCTCTTCTTCTAAATAACATTTTCTCTTCACCTGTTATCTGATCACTTGTTCTCACGTAACATCATTGGGACCCGCGCACCCGACACACTGATCACCGGAAGACTCTGGTCTGGAGCAAAAAATCCATTGCCACGATCATCACAGCTCATCTTCCTCTATGTCTGCCCCAAGCTTTCTCAAATCTCTTCCGATATCCTCGTACCCGCGCTTTAAATGTCCACTGTCCGAGATCACACTGAGTCCGTCCGCCGCCAGGGCCGCCACTAGAAGCGCCGCCCCGCCGCGAAGATCCGGCGTCTCCGCAATCCCCGGAACAAGAGGATATCTTCCTCTTATTATGGCTGTATCTTTATGGAGCGATACGTCGGCCCCAAAGGCTGCAAGCCGCATCGCCGCCTCAAACCGTGCCTCATACACGGTCTCTTTAAACCGGCTCTCCCCGCTTCCCGCTGCCTCCACGGCGAGAAAGACAGACTGAAGATCCGTCGGAAATCCCGGGTATGGCCCGGTGTCGATCTCGACCCCGGCCGGACGCCGTTCCATCACCATACCGATCCTGGCTTTCGGTCCGGTCGCCCCGGATATCCGGATCCCGGCTCCCATTTTTCGGAGTGCCTTTAACGGTTCTACCAGAACCACCGGATCCACACCGGTGATCTCGATCTCCCCGCCGGCTGCCGCTGCCGCCGCCAGGTATGTCCCCGCACAGATTCTGTCTCCTGCCGTCACATGATCCGTCGGAAAGAGCTTTTCCACCCCATCCACCGTGATAGTCCCGGTGCGCTCCCCGGATATCTTTGCTCCCATAGAACGCAGGAAGCTGCAGAGTTCCACGATCTCCGGCTCCCTGGCACAGTTTAGGAGCTTTGTCGTGCCGGATGCCAGAGCGGCAGCCATCAACGCGTTCTCCGTCGCCCCGACACTGGGATATGGAAAACGGAATGTTGTTCCACAAAGCTTTTTCGCTTTTGCAATCAGCATTCCGCCATCATCAAGTATCTCTGCTCCCATTGCCCGGAGCACATCCAGGTGAAAATCGATCGGACGTTTTCCGATCACACAGCCGCCCGGATACCAGGTCGTCACCTCCCCGGTCCTGGATAACAGCGGTCCCAAAAGCAGGCTGGAAGACCGCATCTTCCCCACCGTCTTCTCGGAGATCACCGTTCCAGAAAGCCCGGAGGCATCGATCTCCAGGACATCGTCCTGAAACATCACCTGACACCCAAGGTCCCTTAAGATCTCCGCCATGAGGAACACGTCCGAAATTCTCGGAACATTCCGTATCTCGGTTCTTCCCTCTGTCAAAAGACTCACCGCCATCATGGGCAGCACCGCGTTTTTTGCACCCTGGACTTTTATTTTTCCATGCAGAGGCTTAAGCCCCTGAACTTTAAACACCTGCAAACCGATTCCCCCGCATATGCCGCTATAAAACAGTATATGCAAGAGTATCAATTATGTTACTGCTGTTCCAGCCTGATCTGGTTGGACACACTTAGTACCATTCCCATCTCAATCATCAAAAACAGCACCGACGTACCCCCGTAACTGATAAACGGAAGCGTGATTCCCGTGTTAGGAATCACATTCGTAACAACGGCAATGTTCAAGACGACCTGGATCGCGATATGTGCCAGAACACCTGTCACCAGCATTGCACCAAATAGATCCGGCGCATTTCCGGCGATGACTAAAAATCTGTACAGCATGAACAGGAACATGAATATCACGGCTACCGCTCCGAAAAGTCCCAGCTCCTCACAGATCACCGCGAAGATCATATCGTTCTGCGGCTCCGGAAGGAAGCTTAACTTCTGGATACTCTGTCCCAGTCCCTTTCCGAGAAGGCCGCCGGAACCGATGGCGTACAGTCCCTGAAGGACCTGATATCCACCGGACTTCGGATACGCCTCCGGGTTTTTCCACACCAGGATTCGGCTCAGCTGGTAGGAATGGAGGATTCCCGCCTTCTCGAGGGCGATGGCCACAGGCGGCGCGAAGACGATGACAGTGATTCCAAGCGCCACCGTCGCAATAAATGGCCATTTTCTCTTGCACGCGATAAACATCATGACGAAAGCGATTCCGCAGATGATGATACCGGAGCTTAAGTTGTTCATGGTGACGAGAAGTGCCAGAGGTCCGATGAGGACCGCGATCATTCCCCACACCCGCCATTCATTGATCTGCTTTCCAAGTCTCGTGATGAGCACGGCCAGAAGCAGGATCACCACGATCTTTACAAGCTCTGCAGGCTGAAAACGCAGGGATCTTGTTCCCAGCCATCTTTTCTTGCCGTTAACCGCGATTCCCAGTGGTGTAAATGTTACAAGGATCTCGCAGATATAGGATACCACTACTGCCGGAACAGTAAACTTCGCCAAGAAGTGATAGTCGATCTTTGAAATGATCAGCATCAGGATGAATCCAGCCACGGCGATCTGTCCCTGACGCACCATGTAGTAGTTGGACGGCTGCCTGCTCACCTGGGCATTGTAGGCGCTGGAACTGTAGATCATGATCAGTCCGAATACCGTAAGGAAGATAATGACCACTAAGAGGTCATAGTCGTAAAAACGGCGTGCTTTCTTTTTCCGTTTTCCCTCTTCCTGTACAGGAGCCCCGTACATCTGCTGCTGCCGCAGCATTTCCTGTCTCTGCTGCATCTCACGGCGCTGCTGCATCAGAAGCTGCTCTCTTCGCTGTCCCTCCTGCTGGCGTTTCGCCCGCTCTCTTTCAATCTGCTGACGCTCCAACTGTTCTCCGGACATCTGCTGTCTCTGCATCTGCTGTCTCTGCATCTGCTGACGATGTACCTGCTGTCTCTGCGCCTGTGCCCTGCCGCCGGCTTTTCGAACTTTCTTTCGAGCCACGCTAAGCCTCCATTACAGCGCGTTGACGCATTCCTTAAAGATCCGTCCGCGCTCCTCAAAGTTCTTGAACATTCCCCAGCTTGCGCATGCCGGAGAGAGCAGCACATAATCGCCTGCATTCGCGTAAGAAGCGCATACCTGAACGGCCTCCTGCATGTCTTCCGCGTACATGATATCCGTGATACCATGTTTCTTTGCGCACTCGGCGATCTTGTCTCTTGTCTGGCCAATGAGGACGAGATAGCGGACTTTTCCGTCAAAATTCTCGATCCACTCGTCATACTCGGAATGCTTGTCATATCCGCCTGCGATTAAAAGTGTCGGTCCCGGCATCGCCTTGATGGCCTGGATCGCCGCATCCGGGTTTGTTCCCTTGGAGTCATTATAATAAGTAACGCCGAAACGCTCTCTTACATACTCGATCCTGTGCTCGACTGCCTTGAACTCCCTGCATGCCTCGCGGATCATATCCATCGGGACGCCTAAATGGATCGCGATGGCAACGGCTGTCATCACGTTCTCGTGGTTATGTCTTCCGATGATGTTTAACTCGTTGACATCGAGAACCTTCTCGTTCTTTCCATCATGACGGTAAACGATGAAATCTCCGTCCATGAAGATGCCCTCGTTGAGCTTCTCCTTGCTGCTGAAGTAGAGGACCTTGCACTTTAAGGTCTTTCCGAATTCTCTGAGGACCGGATCCTCGTAGTTTAATACGCAGGTATCTTCCTCTGTCTGGTTTCTTGTGATCCCCTCTTTGACCTGGATATAGCACTCCATGGTCTTATGGCGGTCCAGATGGTCCGGAGTGATGTTTGTGATCGCGGACACATTCGGATGGAAATCCATGATGGTCTCAAGCTGGAAGCTGGAAACCTCCGCGACGGTAACGGACTCGTCTGTGGTTTCAAGAGCGTGAGCGGTGTACGGATCACCGATGTTTCCTACTACGAATACGCTCTTATAGAACTTTCTCATGATCTCGCCTGTGAGGGCTGTCGTTGTTGTCTTTCCGTTTGTACCTGTGATAGCCGCAAGTTTTCCCTTTGAGCAGTGGTAAGCAAGCTCGATCTCACTCCAGATCGGGATCTTCGCCTCGTCGATCACCGCAACGAACGGTGCCTCAAGCGGAATACCAGGGCTGATGACGCATAACTCCACACCCATAAGGTCTGTCTTCTTCAGTTCACCGAGAACGATCGTCACCTTCGCACCCTCATCAAATTTTGCTTTCAGCTTCTCTTCGGAAAGCTTCTCATTTCCATCATAAAGAACCACTTCGCCGCCCTGGGCAAGCAGAAGCTTTGCGGCAGAAATACCGCTGATTCCCGTTCCTGCAACTAATACTTTCTGTGACATGGTTTCTCCTCCTATATACTCGTAATGAATGACCGCTCAGCCTGCTATTTTCCTGCGCATGTCTGAACATTTACCCTAATTATAATCCCATGTAGGCAACCAGGCAAAGGATCGCCGTAACGATCGAAAATACTGCGACAACTCTCGTCTCGGACCATCCGCAAAGCTCGAAATGGTGGTGGATCGGAGCCATCTTGAAGATTCTCTTCCCGCCAGTCTTTTTAAAGTATGTGACCTGAATGATGACGGAGAGGACCTCCACCAGGTAGATCAGGCCAACGACGGCGATAAAGATCGGCATCTGCATCATGAACGCGCTGGATGCCACGAAACCGCCGAGGGCCAGGGAACCCGTGTCTCCCATGAACACCTTCGCCGGATATACGTTGAACAGTAAAAAGCCTAACAGACTTCCCACAACGGCACCTGTGATCGGGCTGATCCCGCTGTTTTCTCCGATGGCAACCACGGTGAAGAATGTCGCCACAAGGATCGTAACACTTGTGCAGAGACCGTCAAGGCCGTCTGTAAAGTTTACACCGTTGTCGGTTCCGAGAACGATAAAGAATACCGCCGGAATAAACAGCCAGCCGAGATTCAGATAGTATCCATTTTCAAATCCGCCAGTGAAAGGGATCAGCATTCCTGTTCCCACTTCTCCGGAAGTCATCAGATAGTAGGTGAAAATCCCTGTGATGATGAACTGACCGATGAGCTTCTGGATCGGGTTTAAACCTTCCGAACGCTTCATGACGATCTTGATGTAGTCATCCAGAAAACCGATGATTCCGAATCCCACCGTCACGAAGAGGATCGGGATGATCCGCGGATAGCTCTTAATGTAAAATAAGGATGTGATCACGATCGCCGTGAGGATGATGAGTCCTCCCATCGTCGGTGTTCCCTGTTTCTTTAAATGGCTCTGCGGACCGTCATCGCGGACCTGCTGTCCGAATTTCAGCCGGTGAAGAAATGGAATGATCACCGGGCAGAGCGCTGCGCTGATTGCGAAGGCGATAATGATCGCCAGAATTGTCTCATTTACCATGCTGAACCTCATATTTTCCTGCTGCACCTCATACTTCCTATGTAAATTGACATGCCGTCTTCCGACAGCACCATGAAATTCAGCTGTTCCGCGCCTTCGGCGCTCCCACAGCTGCCGCCTGACAACATTTCATAGCGTAAATAGTATACGTCCTTTTTTCCCAATAATCAATCAGAACATTTGATACAAAGACCAAAAGACCTGAATTTCTCCCGCCATCTGTGCTCACATACTCACAAAGCGCAGAGCGGTTCAATATTAATCCGTCTCCGAAACCGACGTGATATCCAGATACGGCAGAATATTCGAAAAAATATCAGCCACCACCGGTGCCGCGATGGTTCCGCCGTAATAGATCCCCACCGGCTCGTCGATAGTGATCAGCGCGATGACCTGGGGATCATCGGCGGGCGCAAATCCTAAAAAAGAAGAAATATATTTCTTTAAGCTTCTCGGCAGCTTCTCCGATGTCGCCGTCTTTCCGCCGACCCGGTAACCTGGAAGCTTCGCCCGCTTTCCGCTTCCTTCCGCCACTACCTGCTCTAAAATATACCGCATGGTCTCGCTGGTAGCTTCCGACACGACTCCCATCCGCTCCGGATAGGAAAACTTCTGGTAATATGTCCCATCCGTGCTCTCCACATTCATCGCAAAGTGGGGCGTGATCCGCCTGCCCCCGTTTATGATGGAGGACGCCGTCGTGATGAGCTGGATCGGCGTGATCTGAAAGGACTGTCCAAAGGAGACGGTGGCTAGCTCCACAAGTCCCATATTTTCCTTCTTGTGCATGATCGTCGCTGCCTCGCCGGGGAGATCGATCCCGGTCTTTCCGAGAAGCCCAAACTGTTCGAAATAATGATAGAACGAATCCACGCCAAGTCTCGCGCCAACGTCGATAAACACCGGGTTACAGGAGTTCATGGCTCCCTGTAAAAATGTCTCTCCTCCATGTCCACCGATCTTATGGCAGCGGATCTTCCGGTCTTCCACGATCCGGAAGCCCGGGCAGGAGAACCTGTCATCCAGATGGACCACTCCCGCCTCCAGCCCTGCTGCGGCTGTGATGATCTTAAATGTGGAGCCGGGCTCGTAGGTATCGTTGATGCAGCGATTCCGCCACATCTTATTTCTCGCGTCCTGGAGCTCCGTCCCAGTGAGTCCGCCGCTTTCCACATTCAGCGTGAACGGGTCGTTCAGATCAAACTCCGGGACATTTACCATAGCGTAGATCTCCCCATTCCGGGGATTCATGACGATCACGGAGACCGCCTTCGCACCTTTTTTCTCCATGACCTGGTACGCCGCCTGCTCCGCGTACTTCTGGATGTTCACATCCAGGCTCACGGTCAGGGTATTTCCGGGCACCGGCTCCACCCGCTCCTCCGCGGCATTCTGGAGTTCCGTGCCCTTCGCGTCGGAGGTCGTCAGTATCAGACCATCCCTGCCCTTTAAGTACCTCTCGTACATGACCTCCAGGCCGATGATCCCCTGATTGTCCGCTCCGGTGAATCCCAGGACCTTTGATGCGAGACTTCCGTAAGGATAATATCTCTTATAATCCTCATCGACCTTCACACCGGAGAGTCCGAGATTCATGATCTGGTCCCCCACCGACTTCTCCACATTTGTCCGGATGATCTCCCTGGAAGACCACTTTTCTACCTTTTTCCGGACCTCCGGCTCCGGAAGCTCCAGGATCCGCACCAGCTCCCGGATCACCTTCTCCGGCTCCGTCACCTGATTGTGGATCACGGACACGGTGCAGACCGTCCGGTTCGCGGCGATCACAGTGCCATTCCGATCCACGATCTCGCCCCGGGCAGCCTTGATGGTCCGCTCCCTCTTGTGGAGCTCATCCGCCATCTTGCTGTAGTGGTCCGACCTCGCGATCATCAGGAATCCCAGCTGGGCGCACAGCCCCACCATCAGAAGCACCGAGATTAAAAAAACGATAAAAAGCTTCTTTCTGTGATGTGTCAGAAATTCCGCCATGTCAAAACCTTCATCTTAAAAGTCTTGGTAATTAATATACGGGACTTCCCGTTTCCTCATGCACGGATTTTATTACATTGCAAGAAATCCAGCCAGCGCCCTCTTCGCCCCGGCCATTCTCTCCTCAAACTGCGGATAGAATTCCTCTTCCTTATTATAAGGAATCAGATAAAACTGTTTCATAAGATAAAGACTCACGGTCTTCGCCGCCTGTCCGGAGGTGTCTTTTCCGATCACCCGCTCCAGATCCTTTAAAAAGTAATGCCAGGTACAGACAAACTCATCATACCGCTTCGGCTCCGGCATATCGATCCATTTTTTAACCTTTACCTTGGTCCTGGTCTCCTTCGCGCACTCGTAAACCTGCAAAAAATACTTAAAACCGCCGTCCCCATAAATTCTTCCAAGCGGAAACAGCCGGCAGATCCCTGGGCGGTACGCATGAATCCTGCAGCGTCCATTCTGGTCTAAAAAGGAACAGGCCTCCTCCTCCCCCGCCATCTTGAGGTTCGGGAGAATGATCCCATCCACCACATTAAGTTCCAGAGGTCCCGCGAGAAGCGCCTCAAAGGTCTTCCCTGTCCCCGCCGTCATGCGGTACGCGTCAAAAGGATCGAGAACCACGGAGGTTCCCATCCCGGTACAGCAGGCATGGCAGCCCTCACACCCTGCGCAGTCCGCCTTCACCATATCATCCAGGCCATAGAGTTTTCCGTCGGAAACCTCCGCCATATCCATCTCTCTGTTCATGATCTTCTCCTATTATTCCCCATATGTAATTGTTCAGTACTCACCGGCATCTTCTTCCAAATGTATGGCAACAGCCACCCTATATACTAATTTGTGCAGGAAAACGCTTATGCAAGCAAGCTTGCAGCACATTTTTCTGCACAAATATAAATCACTACATGGCTAAACTGTCAGCAGATCACTGCGCGGTCTGCGTTGTCTCCTCCGCTCCATTCTTCATGGTCTCAGTCTCCTGAACCGATTCCATACTCTGGGCTTCGCCCGCACTCTCCGCCGCGGATCCCGATCCGTCGGACGGCATATCATCCGGAAGTCCAAGACCGTCATCATACGGAATCACTTCTTCCTCCGGCGCAGGCTCTGTCTGAATCACATTTCCTTCCGCATCCGTCGGTGCCTCAGTCTCCGCCGCGGTCTCGCCGGTTCCAGGCTCCAGTCCACCCTCGTTGTTATTCGTGATCCCCTCATTCTGATCCGCAAGACTTGCGTCCTCCGTCGTCGTATCCGTATCCGGGAATACATTTAAGTATGGAAGTGCTTCCGCCATGATCTTCTGGAAAACCTCTGTGGCGAAAGTGCTGTGCGCCTGCTCTTTGCCCGGAAGATTCGGGGTATCGATGACCACGTACATAAGAAGCTGCGGGTCATCCGCCGGCGCAAATCCACAGAAGGATACGAGATAGTTGTGGGCGGAACGCGGAAGCTTCTCCGCCGTTCCCGTCTTTCCGCCGACCTTGTATCCGGCAACCCGTCCCGCCTTACCGGTTCCTTCCTCATCGTCAACGGTCATAAACAGCGCATGCCTGATAAAGTCGCTGGTGGACTGGGAAACCGTCTCCCGCACCAGATTCGGCTCTATTTTCTTCACAACAGAACCCTGATCATTTAAGATCTGCTTTACCACATGGGGCTCATAGTAGGAACCGCCGTTGATGACAGAGGCGAATGCCGCCGCCATCTGGATCATCGTGCTGTTATAGCTCTGTCCGAAGGAGTTTACCGCAAGGTCTGTCGGGCCCATATTGTCCGCATTGTAGATTAGTCCATATGCCTCTCCCGGAAGATCGATTCCGGTCTTCTGACCCATGCCGAATAATTTCTGATATTTTGCAAACCGCTGTACTCCGAGTTTCGCCGCGATCTGCATCATAGCATCGTTGCAGGATTTCATTAAGGACTGCTCCAACGTCAGGATTCCGTGTCCATAGATATTGGAACATTTGATCCTGTAGCCGCCAACATCCTGTCCGCCGTCGCAGAGAAATGTATCATTCTGACTGATGACGCCTTCCTCAAGCCCCGCCGCAACTGTCATCGGCTTCGCCGGGGAACCCGGCTCGTAAGTATCATTTACACAGAAATTTCTCCACATCTGGTTCCAGGCATCCATCCTGCCCTCATCCGTCATGGCCGTGATCTCTTCCTGAGAATAGGCATAGCTCAGATCTCTCGGATTATTCAGATCAAATCTGCGGTTGGAGGACATGGCAAGGATCTCACCGTTTCTCGGATCCATGGCGATAACAGCCGCCGTCTTGCTTCCGATCCCGCTCATCCATTCGTCGATATACTTTTCCACGATCCTCTGGATATTCACATCGATGGTGGAGACGATGGTATTTCCATTCTCAGCGGATTTAATGACCTTCTCCATGTTGGACTCGTCATCCAGGTATCCATACTCTCTTCCGTTTGTTCCGGTGAGCTGGTCATTGTAATACTGCTCAATTCCGCCACTTCCCTGCTTTCCGTTATCGTAGGAGAATCCCACCACGTTGCAGGCCAGGGTATTATACGGATAAAATCTCCGGTACTCATCCTCAAACCAGACGCCCTTGATCTTCTTTCCACTGTCTTCCTTTGACTTCGCGTAGGCATCGTTCAGCTCTTTCTTTTTTGTCTCAAATTCTTCCTTCTTGTCTGCGGAGATCTGTTTCTCATAAGGCACATAGTAGGAATTTTCATTGGCGGAGATCGTCGCCAGAATATCTGCCCTGTCGTATCCGAATACCTCACAGAGTGCGGACACCGTCGGTTCCAGGTAGTTCTCTTTATCCTGGTTGATCTGGTTCGGATCAAGGATCAGGTTGTAGACCTTCTCACTGGTAGCCAGATATGTTCCGTTCCTGTCCACGATATCGCCGCGGCGGTACGGGATCGTCCGGCTGTCGTAGGAGGAATGCTGGTTCAATACGATCTGGGTGTAGTCCTCGTTTTTATCCTTGATCATCCGGTATAAAACAACGACAAGACCAAACAAAGCCAGCGTCGTTACGAGAACCGTAACCGCCAGCTTTTCTTTCATACTCATGGTAAAAACTTTCTTATTATTACCGTTCCGGGATGTCTTCATACTGTCTTACATACTCGCTTTCCGTCTTATTGTATAAGCGGACCTGGTCCTTATTGGCATAAACCATTCCCAGTTCCTCAGTCGCTACCTTATACACATAATCCAGGTCCACCGACGTGTTGATCCTTGTGAGAAGAGCGTCGTTATCCCCTTTCAGTTTTTCAATACTCTCCTCCAGACTCTCAATATGATTGAGTCTCGCTGTGACGGAAGACTGAAGCTTTAAATAGCTCACACAGATATACAGTGTGCAGATCACCGCCACTGTCAGCAACAATACGGAAAAAAGATTCATCTGAAGCGCTTTTTCCTGATTTCTCCGAACTGTAACGGTATGGGATACATTCCGCTTCTGCTGATGTCCTCTTTCCTGCTCCTCGTACCGGGGAACACGCTCGACTTTACGGACAGTATTTCCCTCTACATATTCTTCGGTCTGCGGGGCTCTTTTCCGTCTCCTTGCTGCCATACCATCACTTCCTTTCTAATATATATGCAACAGTCCAGTGCCGTTCTGCTCATGTTCCCCTGTTGTCGATTTCAGGAACATGCAGATCTGCTGAACATTTACCATAAACTTTCTGCTTTTTCTGTACTTGGGGGCTCTCAGCTTCTCTCGAACACCCTCAGTTTCGAACTCTTTGATCTTCTGTTCTCTTCCAGTTCCTCATCTGATGGAACGATCGGTTTTCTCGTCACAACGCGGCCTTTGCTCTTTCTTCCGCATACGCATACCGGGAAATCCGGAGGGCAGATACACGGATTTTCATTTGTGCGGAATCTCGTCTTCACGATGCGGTCCTCCAGAGAGTGGAACGTAATGATCGATAAACGTCCACCCGGATTTAAGAGGTCGATCATTGTGTCGATGGAATCGTTTAACACATCCAGCTCGTGGTTTAATTCAATGCGGATCGCCTGAAATGTCCGTTTTGCCGGATGTCCGCCCTCAGCACGGATCTTTGCCGGGATCGCGCCGCGGATGATCTCTGCGAGCTGCAGTGTCGTCTCGATTGTGTGGATCTCCCTCTCTCTGACGATGTGCTTCGCGATATTCTTTGCGAAACGATCCTCGCCGTAATCGCGGATAATTCTATACAGCTCCATCTCGCTGTAGCCGTTTACGATATCCGCCGCGGTCTTGTCGTTTCTCTGATCCATTCTCATATCCAGCGGGGCATCCTCTCTGTAAGAGAATCCACGGTCCGCCGTATCCAGCTGGTATGAAGACACACCAAGATCCAGATAAATGCCATCCACCTTTTCAATTCCAAGGTTAAAGAGCACTTCCCGGATATTCTTGTAGTTGCTTCTCACGATCGTTACTTTATCTTTAAATGGGAGAAGACGTTCTGTCG
Source organism: Clostridium sp. AM25-23AC (assembly GCF_003435125.1). Classification (NCBI taxonomy): domain Bacteria; kingdom Bacillati; phylum Bacillota; class Clostridia; order Eubacteriales; family Clostridiaceae; genus Clostridium; species Clostridium sp. AM25-23AC. The sequence goes on from NZ_QWGI01000001.1 coordinate 178,772, forward strand.
CCGCCGCGATCGCGTCCGCGTCCTGATCGATTCCGATCAGGCGGCCCTTTTCGCCGAGTCGCCGGGATACTTCGTATGCATGTCCGCCTCCGCCTAAAGTCCCGTCCACGTAGATCCCATCCGGTTTTACATTCAGGCTGTCGACGGTTTCCATCAGCAGGACTGATTTATGTTCAAAAATCATATGCCAAGACCTTCCATATTTTCTGCAATTTCTTCCATGTCATCGTAGACATTCTTCTCGTTCCAGACCGCCTTGTTCCAGATCTCAATCCGGCTTCCGACGCCGACTAAGACGACGTCTTTTTCCAGCTTCGCGAATTCTCTTAAAACAGAAGGGATCAGGATCCTTCCCTGCCTGTCCACCTCACAGGCACAGGCACCAGCCAGGAAAAATCTCGAAAACTTTCTGGCATTAGCATTCGTAAGAGGAAGCGCGTGGAGCTTTTCCTCAAAAGATTTCCACTCAGAATTTTCGTACACGAAGAGACACCCATCCAATCCCTTTGTAACAACGAACTCATCGCCCAGCTGCTCACGGAATTTGGAAGGGACAATCAGACGGCCTTTTGCATCGATTGTATGACTGTACTCTCCAATGAACATTACTCACTCCTGTGATTATGTGGTCCATCGTAATCCACTGATCCACCATTTTAAACCACTTTTATCCACTTTCCACCACTTCTAATGTAATCTTAGTACATTTACTTTAAAATAGCAAGGAATTTTTCATTTTTTCATGTACAAAACAAGGGTCACTGTTCACGCCTTGCGCAAACAGTAACTGATTATGCCGATGCTTCGCATTCCGAATCGGCAAAATCCACTACCACCACTGTATTGTACGGAATTTTCAGTTCAGAAAATTCCTACCCGTGTACAGTAACAAACAAGGTGCCATTTTATGGAAATCTTCCTATAAAACGCGAAAAAGCCGCCTTTCAGGCAGCTTTTCCGCATTTTATCTGGAGTATATTCGATTTTTATGTACTGCGGCCCCCCTAGTATCCCGCGTCCATATACTGTTCGATCAGCCGGTCAAGTTCCACACTGTATCGGTAGATCAGATCGTAGGACTCCTTTCCATCAATACTTCCGTTCAATCTTTTTCTCGCCTCCTCGATCTGATTTACCAATTCTTCCCTGCTCTCCATATCAGTTTGCTTCCTTTCCCTGGACGAAAGCCTTTCTCCTGTTGTAAATAAGGATCACAAGAGAGACGGTCGCCAGCACAACAGACAATGCCTGGGATACCGCGATCTGGGTACCCGGTATCAGGAGAGAATCCGTTCTCAATCCTTCGATCCACGCTCTTCCGATTCCATACCCGGCCAGATAGATACAAAGCATTTCCCCTGTGAACGTTTTCCGCTTGCGGAACCAGAGCATGAACATTAGGAGACCGAAGTTCCAGAGGGACTCGTAGAGGAACGTCGGATGGACCTGAATGTACTCGATTCCATTGTCCAGGATCAGATGGTCAAGGAGATTTTGTGAGATCATGCTCTCATTCACAATGCTACGTCTGATCCGCATGGCAAACAGGCAGTCTGTGTAGCGGCCGAAGGCCTCGCAGTTGATAAAGTTACCCCATCGTCCGATCATTTGTCCGGTTATAAGTCCAAGGCATGCGCTGTCTGCCATGGACAAAAAGGAAAGGTGGCGTTTCTTTGTAAAGACAAGCAGCGTCAGGATTCCGGCGATCACTCCGCCGTAGATCGCAAGTCCGCCTTTCCTCAAGTTCACGATCTCCATCAGGTGGTCCTTGTAGTAGGCCCACTGGAAGAAAACATAGTAGATCCGCGCTCCGATGATGGAAAAGATAATTCCGTAAAGTGCGAAATCAAGGTAAATATCTGGATTCTGTCCCCTGCGCTTCGCATCGGACTGGGCAACACAGAGTCCTAAGATCATGCCGATCCCGATGATCAGTCCGTAGTACGCAAAGGATATTCCTCCGATTGAAAAGCTCTTCACCATGTGGGGAATCGAGATCCCCAGGTGAACGAAGCTTACATCTGCTCCTGACATTGATTCTGTTCTCCTTTTTTCTTTGGTGAATTTTATTTTACTCCGAAAAGCGGCAAAAAGCAAACAGATTCGCTTGACAGTCCTCGTGTTTATTCGACATGAACTGCCGTTCACGTCTTGCTCAAACAGGAACCGCCAGGAATCTGTCCTAAAACAAAAGAAAAGCCATGGAATGGTGTTTAACTGATACACTCCATGACTTTTATATTCCTTATTCTATCAGATCTTCCGGAGAAATTATACATTGAACCGGAAAAGAACAACATCTCCGTCCTTCATCACGTAGTCCTTACCTTCCATGCGGACAAGTCCTTTTTCCTTCGCTCCGTTGTAGGAACCGCAGTCTAAGAGATCCTTGTAGTTTACAACCTCTGCCTTGATAAATCCGCGCTCGAAATCGGTGTGGATCTTTCCTGCTGCCTGCGGTGCTTTTGTGCCGACCTTGATGGTCCATGCACGTGTCTCCTTCTCTCCTGCTGTCAGGTAGCTGATAAGACCGAGGAGACGGTAGCTTGCCGCGATCAGCTTGTCAAGTCCGGACTCCTTTAAACCAAGGTCATCTAAGAACATCTTTTTCTCATCGTCATCTAACTCGGAGATCTCCTCCTCGATCTGCGCGCACACAACAAACACTTCGCTGTCGTTCTCAGAAGCGAACTTGCGGACAGCCTGTACATGCGGATTGGAAGCGCCGTCATCGGCAAGATCATCCTCACCGACGTTCGCAGCGAAGATCACCGGTTTCCAGGTAAGGAGATCTAAGGAAGCAACAAATGCCTGCTCCTCATCATCCTCACACTCAAAGCTCTTTGCAAGCTTGCCGTTCTCGAGGTGTTCCTTCACAGCCTTTAAGATATTTAATTCCTTCGCAAGTGCCTTGTTGGAAGCTGCGCCCTTGCCCATCTTCGCGATCCGGCGGTCGATGACCTCGATATCGGAGAAGATCAGCTCTAAGTTGATAGTCTCGATGTCGCGGAGCGGATCAACGCTTCCGTCTACATGGATAACGTTCGGGTCCTCGAAGCAGCGGACAACGTGAACGATAGCATCTACCTCACGGATATTCGCGAGGAACTGGTTTCCAAGTCCCTCACCTTTGGATGCACCCTTTACGAGACCTGCGATATCTACGAACTCGATCACAGCCGGTGTGATCTTCTCGGAGTTGTAAAGATCCGATAAGAGCTTCAAGCGGAAATCCGGTACCGGAACAACGCCCACGTTCGGGTCGATGGTACAGAACGGATAGTTTGCGGATTCAGCGCCCGCCTTTGTCAAAGAGTTGAATAATGTACTTTTACCTACGTTCGGCAGGCCGACAATGCCAAGTTTCATGGTAATTTTCCTTTCTAAACCTTTATACGCAAAAATATGGTTTTTACATAATTTAATGTGATCCCATACGACCACAAGTGTATTTAGCATAGCACAAAACATGCGGAAAAGGAAGGGAATTTCCGCAAAAAAGGAGCCAAAAAGAGTTCATCCGGTCAATTTTTTGTGACCGGATATATCTTTTTGACTCCATCAATGCTTTTTATCTTTGTCTCCGAATCAGTTTTCCTGTCAGAAACATATCTCCATTTTCCGTTGCTCTGTTGATGAACCCAGCCTGGAAACACTATTTTGCTCCCGGCTTAGTCGTCTAAGTCTTCCTCGCTTACGATCTCATCGTACTCCGCTGTATCAAGGAACTCGTCGAAGGCGTCCGCAACGATCTCGTACTCCTCGTCGCTCTCGATATTCTGGATATCCGGGTTGCCATCTGCGTCCTCTGTATAGCGGTATAAGTAGACCTCTCCGTCCTCAGCCTCATTGCCGTCTAACGGGAGAAGCGCAATATATTCCTTATCAGCCGCCTCGAAGATCGTAAGAACCACGCACTCTAAATCTGTTCCATCATCCAGTGTCAGAGTGACAGTCATCTCCTCGTCGTTTGCTGCGTCCTGGTTCATGTTTTTTTCCTTTGCCATAACCTTAATTTCCCTCTCATTTCCGGCAGTGTGCCGTTAATTGACAGCCGTTTTTTCTGCGGCCGCTGTTTTTTATAGAATACCAGTAAACATCCATAAAATCAATAGAAAGAATTACCTAAATCCAGTTACAGTACACGGGCACTCCATGCCCACGCACAGTAACATCAGTATTCTACTCCGCGTCGTGCCATGATTCCCTTGTCAAACGGATGCTTTCTCTTACAGATCTCCGACACATAGTCCGCCGCCCCAAGTAACGACTCCGACGGGTTCCGCCCCGTAAGGACAATTTCCAGCCCATCCGGCTCGCCCTTTTTCGGCCGGTTTTCCAGAAAATCCAGGATGTCCTTTTCCGGTACCATCCCGTAGTTCACCGCCGCCATGATCTCGTCAAAGACCACGAGATCCGCAGTTTTCGCCAGCTCTGCCGCCTCCAAAAACAGATTTCTGTTATAATCCGCGCACTCTTTTTTCGTCTCCTCATCCATGGACCGGACAAAGCCAAAGTTCTTCCGGCACGGGATCAGTGTCACCTCCGGAAGTCTCTTTAAGATCTCCACTTCCCCGGAGTTATCTGTCTTTAAAAAACGCGCGATCACGACACGCCTACCGCTGCCCGCTGCCCGGACCGCAAGCCCTATCGCTGCGCTGGTCTTTCCTTTTCCGTCACCACAATAAATATGGACAAGTCCCATTTGTCTCCTCCATTCTTCAGGCATTCACAGCAGGAAAGAACTGTTCTCTGCTATGGTGCCTTTCCGGCGGCCTAAGCCGCAATGACTCTGGCTCCTCTCTGAATCCTCTACAAACCTGCTTCCCCGATAAACCGCGAAACATCCGTCTTCCTGTGATACCGCTCCCGCACCGCCGCCACATGGAGCCGGTCCTTTGCTCGGGTCAGGGCCACATAAAACAGCCGCCGCTCTTCCTCGATATCCGCCGGGAGTCCCGCCTTGTGATGCGGAACGATCCCCTCATTCACATCCACCACGAACACCACCGGATATTCCAGCCCCTTCGCGCTGTGCATCGTGGACAGTGTCACCCGGTCTCTCGCTTCCCTGGTCTCTTCGAGATTCTGCTTTTTCAACTCTTCCTCGTACCGCACCGCATGTTCCTTCCAGGCCTCGAAGGTCTCAAACTCCGCCGCACTCTCCGCCAGCTTGTCTGCTGTCTCGAAAAGTTCCTCCGGTTTCATTCTCCGGAACTCCGCGTATGACCTGAGATAATCGTCATATCCGATGACTTTGCGGATATAATTCACCGCTGCCACAGGCTTCAGTCTCGACATGGTCCTGAGATCCGCCTCCAGGTCGCATATCCGGTCCTCCATCCAGTCCCTGTCCTGATAAAAGGACTTTAACCGGTCGAAGGACACCGTCGGCGTATCAAAGGCGTCTCTGCTGAAATACCGGTTCGGACGGTTCATGATCCGGTAGAAATCCGACCGTTTCCTGCTGCCCGCCGCGATCTCCATGTAGGCAAAGAGGTCCTTCGCGATCCAGTGACTATAGAGGTTTGGGATCACATCCCGGAGCTGAAAGGGAATATTGTACCCCATAAGCCGCTCCGCCATCAGCCCGGAATTTGCCCCTGTGCGGAACAACACCGCAATCTCGTTCCAGGCATACCCGGCGTCATGATACGCCCGGATGCTTTGTGCCACCGTGTCCATCTCATGTCCCGGATTGTCAAAGACCCTGAAATCCACCGGCCGCCCGGATCCCCGGAACGGCTCCAGTTTCTTCTCAAAGCGAACCTTATTGTGCCCAATAAGCTTCAGCGAAGTCTCCACGATCTCCTTTGTGGACCGGTAGTTTGTTCCAAGAAGAACTCTCTTCGTCCCCGGAAAATCCTTCTCAAATCCCAGCATGATCTCCGGCTTCGCCCCGCGGAACCGATAAATGGACTGGTCATCATCCCCGACGATAAAGAGGTTATTTTCCGGCAGCGCTAACATCCGCACCACCTGGTATTGCAAAAGATTGATGTCCTGGAATTCGTCCACCAGAATATACTTGAATTTTTTCTGCCAGGCAGCCAGGATGTCCTTCCGCTCCGTGAACAGCTCATGGCACATGACGAGCATATCGTCGAAATCGATCTTTCCCGTCTGCTCCAGCATCTCATCGTACCCGTCATAGAGCTTCTTAAACCACTCTTCCGGGCAGTTCTGGGAATAGTAATATTTTAAGTCAAGGCGCTCGCCCTTCACGTAGCTGATCTCGTTGATGATGGAGGAGATAAACTCCGCCTCGTCCTCCACCTCCATCCCGGACTCATCGAGAAACTTTTTAAAATACTGCCGCTTTTCCTCCCCGCTAATCACATTTCCGGCGGGAAAGCGGTACGCCCACTTTAAGATGTGGTAAAAGACGGAATGGAAGGTTCCGAAACTCACACGGCTGCCCGCGGCTTCCAAAGAATTTCCGGCTCCCTGCGCGCGCTGCCTGGCCTCGGCTGCACTCTGTTGGCTTTTTTCCGGCCTGTGCAGACTCCATCCGTTTTTCGGCAGGTGATCATCCTTCTTCCCCGCCTTTCTCCGCTTTTCATCTTCCTCCCGCGCCAGTCTGAGAAACCGCTCCTTCATCTCCGCGGCCGCCGCTTTCGTGAACGTAATGACAAGAATGCCGGAGGGGTCAACGCCCGCCTCCAGCAGTCTCTTGATTCTGTGTGTAATTACTGTTGTCTTTCCAGACCCCGGACCCGCTAAGACCATCATCGGTCCATCCCGGTGCTCCAGAGCTGTCATCTGTGCTTTATTAAAATCCATATTTATCCATTCCGGTCAGGTTTCTGTCTGTTTCTGCCCGGTCCGCCGCTTGATCGTATTGCGGTTTTGAGACTGTTCAGTCCTCTCACCGTTACGCGATTTACAAATTACTCAGCAGCCTCCAACAGCTCAATTCCCTTCCTGATACGTGTCAGGGACTCCTCTTTTCCGATGATCTCCATGATCTCGGTAGCGCCTGCCGGTGTCATCTGTTTTCCAGATACCGCTGTACGGATCGGCCACATAACGAAACCAGTCTTTACGCCCTTATCGGCAACATACTTGGAAAGAGCCTCAAACAGGGCATCATTGCTGAAGTCATCCTGTTCCTCAAGGATCGGAAGAACCTCCTTTAATGTCTCTAAGGAGTTCTCCTTTGTTGTCTTCATCTTCTTATGGATATACATATCCGCACTGTACTCCGGCATCTCCTCGAAGAAGTCGACCTGATCCGCGATATCGCACAGTGTCTCGATTCTCGTCTTCACCATTCCGGCAATCTTCTTTAAGTCTAACGGTTTCTTGATCGCAGCCTCAAGGTACGGCTTTGCAAGCTCGAAGAACTTCCCATCGTCCATCTTCTTGATGTACTCGCCGTTCATCCAGCGAAGCTTTGTCATATCGAAGACAGCCGGGGACTTGCTCATATTGTGGTAGTCGAACGCTTTTACAAGCTCCTCAAGAGTAAAGAACTCCTGGTTGTCTGTCGGGGACCATCCTAAGAGGGCAACGAAGTTTACGATCGCCTCTGTTAAAAAGCCCTGCTCGAGAAGATCCTCGAAGGAGGAATGTCCGCTTCTCTTGCTTAATTTCTTGTGCTCCTCGTTTGTGATGGTTGGGCAGTGTACATATACCGGAACTTTCCAGCCGAATGCGTCGTAGAGACGGTTGTACTTCGGGGAGGAAGAAAGGTACTCGTTTCCGCGGACAACGTGTGTGATCTTCATCAGATGGTCATCCACAACGTTTGCGAAGTTGTAGGTTGGGTATCCGTCGGATTTGATAAGAACCATATCGTCGAGCTCTGCGTTGTCTACCGTGATATCTCCGTAGATCTCATCGTGGAATGTTGTAGTTCCCTCTTTCGGGTTGTTCTGGCGGATAACGAACGGCTTTCCTGCCTTTAAGTTTGCCTCTACCTCTTCTTTGGTAAGATGCAGGCAGTGCTTATCGTATACCATGATCTCCTCACCGTTTACGGTCTTCTTTAATGAATTTAAGCGCTCCTGGGTACAGAAGCAGTAATATGCCTCACCTTTTTCTACAAGCTTTTTCGCGTACTCCATGTAGATTCCGGCTTTCTGGCGCTCACTCTGGACATACGGACCATAGCCGCCGTCCTTATCCGGACCCTCGTCATGGATCAGTCCGGTCTTTTCCAGTGTGCGGTAGATGATTCCCTCAGCACCCTCAACGTGGCGCTCCTGGTCTGTATCCTCAATACGGAGAATGAAATCTCCGCCTTCATGCTTTGCGATCAGGTATGTGTAAAGAGCTGTTCTTAAATTACCTACATGCATCCGGCCGGTCGGGCTCGGCGCAAATCTTGTTCTGATTTTTTCCATAATCCATATCTCCTGTTGATATATATTTATCCGCGGATAGTTCCGCAGACAGACATTCTTTTTTTCTATACCGTCATATCTAATAAATGACAAGCCAGATTAAAGTACACCATCAGACTCACCGCATCCACGATCGTCGTGATCATCGGTGACGCCATGATCGCCGGATCAAGCTTTAAGACCTTCGCCCCGATCGGCAGTGTGCATCCGATCGTCTTCGCAACGATGACCGTACAGAACAGGCTGATCACGACGGTCACGCAGATCATCGTGTTGCCCGGATACTGGATCATCAGACGGATAAAGTTTACCACCGCCAGGACAAATCCAACGATCACGCCGACCCGTACTTCCTTCCACACGACCTTCAGGATATCCGAAGGCTCCACATCGCCGATAGCCATACCACGGATGATCATGGTGCTGCTCTGGCTTCCGGAGTTTCCGCCGGTATCCATAAGCATCGGGATAAAGCTTACAAGAAGCGGGATTGCCGCAAAGGCATTCTCATATTTTACGAGGATTCCGCCGGTGATCGTACTGGAAAGCATTAAGATCAGAAGCCACGGGATCCTGTTTTTTGCCAATGTGAAGACGCCGGTCTTTAGATACGGCTTTTCACTCGGCAGCATCGCCGCCATCTTCTCGAAGTCCTCGGTGGCCTCTTCTTCCATGACTTCCATGACATCGTCAACGGTGATGATTCCCACAAGGCGGTCCTCACTGTCAACTACCGGCATGGAGAGCAGACCGTACTTGTTCATCGTGTCCGCCACCTGCTCCTGGTCATCGGTCGTCTGGGCTTTGATGACGTGGGTGTCCATAATATCGCCCACCAGACGCTCATAGGGCTGAAGGAGAAGATCCTTTACCGTCACAACGCCGTCCAGCATTCGTTTTTCGTCCATCACATAGCAGGTGTAGATCGTCTCGGAATCCACCGCGTGATGACGGATATAGGCGAAACACTGTTCCACCGTCATAGTCTTCTTTAATCCGACGTACTCAGCCGTCATGATACTTCCGGCTGTGTTTTCCGGATAGTTTAAGAACTGGTTGATCAGTTTTCTCGTCTCCGGTTTCGTGTTCTGAAGGACACGGCGGACCACCGTTGCCGGAAGTTCCTCCACCAGGTCTACGGCATCATCCACATAAAGCTCTTCCACGATCTCGGAAAGCTCTTTATCGGTGATGCTGTTGATAATGTGACTCTGCTTGTCCACCGGAAGCTCGGCAAACACTTCGGTCGCCAGCGCCTTCGGCAGCATCCGGAACACGATGACCGTACGCTCGGAATCCAGTTCTTCGATGAACGACGCGATATCCACCTCGTTCAGTTCCACAAGCTCTTCCTTTAACAGGCGGTACTTTTTCTCCTTCGCCAGATCCAGAAGATGCTCCATGTCAAATGTCTCATTTCCATCATTCGGCATTTTCTTTTCCCCCATAATCAGTTGTTTTCACTCAGCATTTTGCTGATCTTTTCACGCGATTATGGAAGCAAAGACACCTGCAGCCGCCGCATTTCCCCTGCGCCGGTCCACAAGCTCCTGTACAGCTAAATTCGGCAATACACATAACAGATCGTCCCTGTCATGCCTATTGCCACTGGTTCAGGGTGTGCGTCTGCTTCCATCGTATGACTTCGACCTTCCATTATGTGTTCACTTCCTTTCTCTGTGCTTTCCATTATAAGAAAATTTTACCCAATTGGCAACCGGTTACGCAATTTTTCGTGAAGAAGATGAATTTTCAGTTCAGAAAATTCCTACCCGTGAACAATGACAAAAAGCCGCCAGGATATGGGCTGGCAGCGTTCATGAACACAGTGTTATTAGTTTGTTACTATTACGTTACTGGTTGTGCGTATTTTACAGCGTTTTATGGAACGAAAACCCCAGGAAACATAAGGTTTCCTGGGGTTATAATACTTCGTGGATTAAGCTCTGGAAAGGTACTCACCAGTACGTGTATCGATCTTAACGCGGTCACCCTGGTTAACGAATAACGGAACGTTGATCTGAGCGCCTGTCTCAAGAGTAGCCGGCTTTGTTGCGCCTGTAGCTGTATCGCCCTTGAAGCCCGGCTCTGTATCTGTGATCTCGAGCTCTACGAATAACGGAGCCTCAACAGAGAATACCTTGCCATTGTAGGAGCAGACTTTAACTGTCTCGTTCTCTTTAACGAACTTTAATGCATCACCTACAACATCTGTGGATAATGCGATCTGCTCGTATGTGTTAACATCCATGAAGTTGTAAAGGTCACCGTCTGCATACAGATACTGCATATCTACGCGGTCGATTCTTGCTGCTGGGAATTTCTCGGTCGGACGGAATGTTCTCTCAACTACACCGCCATTGATAACGTTTTTTAATTTTGTTCTAACGAAAGCAGCACCCTTACCCGGTTTTACGTGCTGGAACTCTAAGATCTGAACAACCTGTCCATCGATTTCAAGTGTAACGCCATTTCTGAAATCACCTGCTGATACCATAAATGATAATCCTCCTTAAAACTGTTTCCAATTATTTCATTTCAAATTTCACGCTTATCGCTGATTCTATCCTATTCTATACTATTCTCCAACGGTTTTCAACTATTTTTTGCAAAAATCCCCGGCTGTCCGCCCCGTTTTTTTCAATCGTTTCCTGTAAAACATGAGAACTACCGCCTCGAGATACCGTTTCAGGACAATCTGGATCTCTTCTTTTGGATTGATGGGCTTTACAAGGATCGAATAGAGGCCTGTCCTGTTTGCGCCCCAGACGTCCGTAAACAGCTGGTCTCCGACAAAAAAAGTGGTATCACGGTCCGTTTTCATCCGCTCCATAGCCCGCTCGTAGCCTTTTCTCGACGGTTTCCCACCCTTAAAAATATAGGGACTTCCCACCTTGTCCGCAAAAGGTGATACACGCGGCTCCTTATTATTGGAAAGGATGCAGGTGGAAAAGCCGATGGCGCGGAGCCGCTCAAAGAGCTCGATCGCCCGCTTGTCCGCCGGTGCCCCGTGGGGAACCAGGGTATTGTCCACATCGAAGATGATTCCCCGGTATCCTCTCTCATAAAGTTTCTCGTACGGGATCTCGTATGCGCTGTCCACATAGTTCCCCGGATAGAATGTTTCAAACATAATATTACCCTTAATTCAGCACTTCAGCCATACCTGCTCCTGTTTTTATCCGGGTGAACAACGTCATTCATTGACCCTTTTGCAGACCGGTGCACAGCCAAACCGCCTCTTTTGCTGTTATTTATTATTTAAGAACTTAGCCAATTCATCCATAAACGCGTTCACATCCTTAAATTCCCTGTAGACAGACGCGAAACGGACGTATGCAACCTCGTCCACCATCTTGAGTTTTTTCATGACAAGCTCGCCGATGGTCACGGACGGGATCTCACGCTCTTCCATGCTGAAGATCTGCTTCTCGATCTCGTCGATCATCTTCGTGATCTGCTCCGAGGAGACCGGACGCTTATGACATGACAAAAGAATTCCGTTTTCGATCTTCGCACGATTGTACGGTTCTCTGGAATCATCTTTCTTGATGATCATAAGCGGCAGTGTCTCTAATTTCTCATATGTCGTAAAGCGCTTTCCGCACTCCTCGCACTGACGTCGGCGTCTGATCGAGCTGTTATCATCAGCCGGACGCGAGTCGATGACCTTTGTATCCTGGGCACCACAAAACGGACATTTCATGGGACTTCCTCCTTTGCTGCCGACCGTACTATTTTTCCGCTCACGGCCACATTTTTATACCATATCTTATCACACTATCCTCTGGTTCCGCAAGTCTTTTGCTCTTTATCCGTAATTCCGATCTCCTGGCTTTTTCCTTACACGCCTTGAATAACTGTCTGTATAAAGCTCTCCCTCGCCTCCTGCTGAGCCTCCAGCTTTCTGATCTTCTCCGTACTCTTCGCGGGCACCCAGGCCTTGTTGGCGTTGTAATAAAAATTGATCTGTTTCCAATACTTTTCCGGATATAAAAACAGGTAATAAAGCACCTGCCGCTCCACTTCCGAGACCGGCAGCACCCGTTCGTAGGACTCCATGACCTGCCTCCCCAGCCGCTCATTCCAGTCATGCTTCTCCATAATCTTCCTGAGGAAATAATACAGGTCCTCCATCTGGACACCCAGGTGCATCTGGTTGAACTCCGTCACCGCCGTGTATCCGTTTCCGATCAGGATATGGTGGTAATCCGGCTCCCCATGGCAGACCGCGTACCCATCTGCGATCTCTTTTCCGTGAATCTCATACAGCCTTTCCATGCCCCGCTCTGCTTCCACGGCCTGGGCCGCGAAAATTTCAAAATTTCCGATCACTCGAAGCTCAAATTCATTTTTCTTCCGCTTTCCGCGGATAAATGTCCTCGCCTTCTTTAACTCCCGGTTATGGCGGCGCATGGCCTCAAAGAGCGGCAGTGAGATCATGGATCTCATATTCCACGTTTCCTGCCGTTTGATCATGCGGAACTGCCGATGCAGAAGCGCCAATGCCCGCACCGCCGACAATACCTCTCTTTCATCCTTCAGGTCACATTCCCGGTCCGCGAACCATTCCTTCACGATATATCTGGTCCCATCCTCCGCCGTCGACAACAGCTCCCCCTCAGAATTTCTCACATATTGGTCCGCCTTCAGAGTCTCCATTCCATCTAAAGACTGCAAAACCGCCTCCTCAAACTCCAGGCGGTTCACACTTCCACGATATTCCTTTAAAAGCCGCAGTCCCAGATCCGTCTCAAGGATCCAGGATCCTCGTCCTCTCCGCAGCACATCCACCCGAAATCCGTACGTCTTCTCCGCCTCTTCCTTCCAGTCGATCACGATTCTATCCCCCCATATCCTGCTCTGACCTTTTCCATCGACAACAATTCCGGCCCTCATCCTGCTGCCGGAATTTCCTTCTGCACAAGATATGAAATGAAAGGGGGGATTATTCCCCTGTTTCCAGAATACGCCTGTACGTTTTTTGCTGCTTTCTGGCTACCCGCCGTTAAATAAAAAAATGTACCTTGGCACATTCTCGCGCCTCGCGCGGCCGCTTGCGACAACCTACATTTTCGCGCGAGTGCGCATCATCGACACGTTAGTGCCTTTTATGTAATAGGGAATTCCTTGGAATTTCCTATTGCACAAAAAAAGACACCTGCAAAATTCTCTGCAGATGTCCCTACTGACATTTTTATTTCTCTTTAAATTGATTGATTTTCTCTAATAATATATCTTTTTTATTTAATTCTGGTTTTTCAAGCACCAGATTCAAAAGGTACATGAGCCCGTCGCCGATCTGCTTTCCTTTTTCCAGACCTTTTGCGAGAAGATCGCCTCCGTTGACCGCCAGCTGCTTCAGGCTCACACAGTCTCCTGCCTCTTTGATCTCCTCAAAAAGCCGCAGGATCCCCGGAACTGTCTCATCTCCGTCCAGCTTCTTTAGCTGCATGGCTCCAAGGAACTGGTACTCCGTCACCCGGCTTAAAAGTCTCCGGATCTCGACCTTATCGACCGCAAGCGGTGCCTGGAATGCCGTGATCATGTTCTTTACGTTTCCAATAGTATCATTGTCAAGCTTTAATCCGCGAAGGATCTTCACCGCCTGCTCCGCTGTCATATGGCGCAGGAAACCGGCCCATCTATGGGATTTGTCCGCCGGAAGCGCAGCGATGCCAGCCCAGCATTCTTTTAACGGATCCATGGAATTTCTGCTCTCCAGTTCCCGTTCAAACACCTCCGTAAATCCTGGCGTCACATACTCCGCGATCCCCGTCGCGTCCACCATCCAGATCTTCTCCGGATGATCCGACAGCAGAAGCTTCGTGAGTTCCACCTGGATCCGCTCCTTGCTCACATGGACGAGGTTCGGCGCGATCTCAGCAATGGCCTTGTACGTCTCATCCTCGATCACGAAGTCCAGCTGTGCCGCAAACCGCACTGCCCTGAGAATCCGCAGCGCGTCCTCCGTAAACCGGTCCTTCGCACAGCCAACGCACCGGATCACCCGGCGCTTCAGGTCTTCCATGCCCTCAAACTCATCCACGATCCCCGTCTCATGGCTGTATGCCATGGCATTGATCGTAAAGTCCCGGCGCTTTAGATCTTCCCTGAGATCCGGCGTAAACTCAACCGTCTCCGGATGTCTTCCGTCCAGATATTCCCCGTCGATCCGGTATGTGGTGACCTCATAGCCGCTTCCATGCTTAATGATCGTCACCGTTCCATGCTTAAGGCCTGTATCCACGGTTTTCCCGAAGATCTCCTTCACCTGCTCCGGCTTTGCGGAGGTTGTAATGTCCCAGTCCCCCGGAATTCTCCCGAGGACTGCGTCCCGGACACAGCCTCCGACGATAAATGCCTCGTATCCATGGCTTCGTATATTGTCAATGATCCATTCCGCCTCATAGGGCATCTCAATTCTCACCGGTCCGGTTTCCTCCTTATAAATTAGTAATCATTTCCCCAGATTCTTAAGAACTGGGATCAGCCGTTTCGCCAAAACTGCCGCCAGAACACATAAAATAAAATCCTCACCGACCGTCAGAAGAAAGCAGTTGACAAACACGACCTTCCATCCGACGCTTACGCCAAGGACAAAATTGCTGCACACATAAAAATAGATCATCCCGCAGCCATAGTCTGCGAGAAGTCCCCAGAATGCAGAAAATAAAAGCCAGGAAAAAGATGTACTTTTCCTGATCTCATATACACGTCCCGTCACATAGGCCGCCGCCGCAAATCCGATCAAAAAGCCGAATGTAGGCTTTAAAAGATACGCCGGACCACCGCCCGTGGCAAAGACCGGGATCCCACACAATCCGATCACCAGATATGTCAGCACGCTGGCAAATGCCCTTTTTGATCCAAGCAAAAGGGCCGCAAGCAGCACAAAGAAAAACTGCAGCGTAAAGTGCATGGGCACTGGCTGCACCGGGATCGTGATCTTAAGAAAAGCTCCGACGCCGATGAGGGCTGTAAACAGCCCTCCGAGCGTCAGATCCCTGATGTTCCATTGCTTCATTAATATGCTTTGCCCCAGTAAACCATCTTGGTTGCCGGTTTGCCGCAGCATACGCAGGTCTCAGCAAGCTTCTCCTGCTTGAACGGCATACATCTGGAGGTAACGCCGACCTGCTCCTTTAACTTGTCCTCGCATTCCTGGCAGCCGCACCACATCGCACGGATGAATCCCGGCTTGTTGTCAGCGATATCCTTCATCTCTTCCATGTTGTGTGCGTCGTAGGTGTGGGCGTCACGGTGTGCTTTCGCGCGCTCGTACATGTCGTGCTGGATGGTCTTTAAGAGCTCATCCACCTTCTCTGCGATCTCGCTTAAAGCAACGGTGATCTTCTCGTGGGTGTCACGGCGTACTAATACAGCCTGACCTGCCTCGATATCCTTCGGTCCTAACTCAACACGGACCGGGATTCCTCTCATCTCGGACTCGGAGAACTTCCAGCCCGGGCTCTTATCGGAATCATCAACTTTTACGCGGAAGTTGGAGAGAACCTCCTCGACCTCTCTTGCCTTCTCAAGAACGCCCTCCTGCTGCTGGCGGATCGGAACGATCACAACCTGAGTCGGAGCTACGTTCGGCGGAAGTACAAGACCCTCGTTGTCACCGTGTACCATGATGATGGCACCGATCATACGGGTCGTCATACCCCAGGAGGTCTGGTGAACATATTTTAACTGGTTGTCCTTATCGGAATACTGGATGCCGAAAGCCTTTGCGAAGCCATCGCCGAAGTTGTGGCTGGTTCCGGACTGGAGTGCCTTTCCGTCATGCATTAAGGACTCGATGGTATAGGTTGCCTCAGCACCTGCGAATTTTTCTTTATCTGTCTTCTGTCCGCGAACGACCGGGATCGCAAGGAAATCCTCGCAGAAATCTGCATAGAGGTTTAACATCTGGATCGTTCTCTCCTGAGCTTCCTCTGCTGTCGCATGTGCGGTGTGGCCTTCCTGCCATAAGAACTCTCTGGAGCGGAGGAACGGTCTTGTCGTCTTCTCCCATCTTACTACGGAACACCACTGGTTGTATACCTTCGGAAGGTCACGGTAGGAGTGGATGTCTTTCTGGTAGAAATCACAGAACAGAGTCTCGGATGTCGGGCGGACGCAGAGACGCTCCTGAAGCGGCTCAAGACCTCCCTGTGTTACCCATGCAACTTCCGGTGCGAAGCCTTCTACATGGTCTTTCTCTTTATCAAGTAAGCTCTCCGGGATGAATAACGGCATGTAAACATTCTTTACGCCTGCTTTTTTGAAGCGCTTGTCCAGTTCATGCTGGATGTTCTCCCATATCGCGTATCCGTCCGGTTTGATGACCATGCAGCCCTTTACGCTTGCATAATCACATAATTCTGCTTTTTTTACAACGTCTGTGTACCACTGCGCGAAATCGTCTTCCATAGAAGTAATGGATTCCACAAGTTTCTTCTCTCTTGCCATTGCTTTTCTCCTTTATATGAATTCTTGGATTGCATACATCTAAAATTTCTGAGGATGCAGGACGCCTGTTCCGTTCCGGGGCACTCCCCGTGGAAACGAAAAAAATGTGCCTTGGCACATTCTCGCGCCTCGCGCGGTCGCTTGCGACAATCTACATCTTCGCGCGAGTGCGCATCTTTGGCACATTAGTGCCTTTTTATGTAACAGGAAATTCCAAGGAATTCCCTGTTACATAAAAAAGGCTGTCGTCCACAAAAGGGACCGACAGCCGGCGTTACCACCCAAATTAGCTCCCGCACTTTACGGGAACTCTCCTCTGATATCCGTTAACGCCGGATCTACGCTGTACTTAGCAATGTAGTCATTCACTGCGGCAATCTGTTTTCACTGCCGTTTTCCACATCTCTCGCACAAAGCTCCGAGGCCGGTTCAACAACGCGCACATGGAAGCTCTCACCGTCTGCTTCCTCTCTGGGATGCCGCCATTCATCTACTTTCCCTCTTCAATGCCTGTCTGATATGCATATATGATGGATTTTAATGGATTTTTCCATGTTTGTCAAGACTCCGGGACGGATTTTGCAGGCCGGCATCACCATCCCGGAGTCTCACACTTTCTGTGTCCATTCTGAACACACGATCTTTAAAATATCAGCTTGATCAACAGCCATCCCGCCGCGATGCATAACAGCACCAATGCAAATGCCGTGGAAATTCCGAATACGATTGCTCCGACAGCGATGGATAAGATAAATCCAAACAAGCTCAGCACCGCGCCGAGAAGTTTTCCACATACGCCAAGCACAAGACCAACGCACTTAAAGATCACGACAAGAAATATGATCGCAAATAAAATTGACATGATTTCGCCTCCCGTCAAACAAAATCTCGAGGATTTCTTCGGCTTATTATATTCCCACTGTCAACATTTGTAAATATAAATCAGCTCCCAATCGCTAAATACCTGATCTGGTGTTACAGTTCATGCTTACATGAACTGTAACCGATTTTGCCGATGCTTCGCATTCCAAATCGGCAAAATCCGCTGCCATAACTGTATTGTACGGGATTTTCAGTTCAGAAAATCCCTATCCATACACGGTAATGAGCCGCCCAGTTCCGTCCTTCTGGTAAACACGGTGGGAGATCGAGATAACAGTACGCCCTTCCGACGCGCTCTTTAATGCCCGGAGCACCATCTCCTCCGTCTCCGCGTCAAGGTTCGCCGTGATCTCATCGAGAAGCAGGATCCCAGGTTTTCCGGCAACGGCTCTCGCGATGGATAAAAGCTGCCACTGACCCTGGGAGAATATCTCCGGTTTACATAATGTGTCATAGCCATCATCCAGGCTCACGATCGTCCCATGGAGTCCCACGAGCTTCGCGGCCGCCTGCACCGCCTCGTCCCCGATCGCCGGGTCAAACAGTGTGATCTGGTCGCGGACCGTGCCCGGAACCATATGAAAGGACTGTTCCACATAGCCGAACTTCTTTCTTTTCTCCTTGTCAGAGAGCCGATATGCCGCCTCGCCCTCAATCAGAGCCTCACCTGAATTCGGGCGATAGAGTCCTAAAAGCAGCTTAAAGATCGTACTCTTTCCGGCGCCGGTACGTCCCGTCAGTGTTACCTGCTCGCCCGGATAGATTGCGAAATTCATGTCATTTAAAACGATGTGGTCGTCGTAGCCGAAGGTGACATCTTTAAACTCCACGCATGGTTCTGTATTTTCGAAAATTCCGCTATCATTTACCTTGGCCGCGTCTAAATCTATACTCGCCGCACTGGTGTCCCCGGAACTATTCTCCGCTCTCCCCTGCGCATTCTCTAATTCCTGTACAGCGCCATTCTTTCCAACTGTATGTCTGGAATCCACAAATGCTCTCTCTTCTACCATCTCCCTCTCCGGCTTCGCCAGAAACTCGTTGATCCGGTAAACACCCGCAACCGCCGACTGGATCGTCTGGATCTCCATGCCGAGATTCTCGATCGGCGAGAATACCTGGGAAATATAGTTGATGACTGCGACAGATTTTCCCACGGACATGCCGAACAATGCCAGGATCTTCGCGTTTCCGGATGCCGCAAGCAGCATGACGATCGCCACCGCCACCGCATTCAGGAACAGGATCAACGGCGAGTAAACAGCGTCGTAAAAGTTCGTCTTCTCGACCGCCGAATAGCTCTCCCCGATATAGTCATCATACCTTTTCTCCATATACGTCTCTTTTCCAAGTGTATGGATCGTTCTAATACACCGGATTGTCTCCGGAACATGATTTGTGACACGGCTCATTGCCGCACGATTCTCTAACTGCGCCGTCAGCATCTGCTTCTGGACGATTCTCGTGAACGCAAAGATCACCGGAATCAATACAACAAGAAGCAGCGCAAGTCCCCGGTTCTGGAACCAGATCACCGCAAAGATACTGATGACTCTGCAGGCATCCGCGAACATGCTGATGATTCCGGAGGTAAACAATGCCTCCACGGTATCTACATCGCCCACAAACCTGGATACCACAGCACCCGGCTCTTCCTTATTTAATGTGTCAGCGCTCAGCCGGACAAGCTTCTTCGAAAGCTCGCTTCGGAACGCATGGGTCATCTTCTGTCCAAACACAGTCAGGAAACTTTCTCTCAAGGACTCCAGCGCCCCCGACAAAAAGATCAGCAGAAAATACTCTGCTGCCATGGAAAATCCCGGGAAATTTCCGCCGGCGATCCGGTCAATGATCTTTCCGAGAACGAGAGGCGGAAGCAGGGAAATGACAACGGCACCCGTCACCGTCAGAATGATTCCGATGGAAAGCCATTTTTCCCGCACGACGGTATTTCCGATAATCGATGCCGCGCTGATACGTCTATTTGCAGTCATGATTTCCATCTCCTCTCCCCAGAATTTTCACGCGGTCTCCCTGATGGATTCCCGCGATTTCCGCTTCTTTTCGTTGTCTATTCAATATCCTCATATTTCTGTGCGCCGTCAGGATGATCCTTTTTCTCACTTGACAGAATATTTTCATCTTTCTCCGAAACCTGCGCCCTGTAAAGCTCCGCGTACTGCGGATTTTCCGCCATCAACCTCTCATGGCTGCTGCATGTTCCCATCTTCTGGTCCATCCAGATCACCTGGTCGAACTCCGGGAACAGGTATAGTCTGTGGGAGATCAGGAACACGATCCTGTCTTTCGAGAGCTCCTTCACATGCTCAAATACCTGTTTTTCTGTATTTCTGTCGAGCGCCGAGAACGGATCATCCAGAACCAGCACCGGCTTTCCATGGCAGAGTGTTCTCGCCAACGCAAGACGCGCCGCCTGCCCTCCTGAGAGACGGACGCCACTGTTTCCCACAACGGTCTTCTCCTTCTCCTCCATCTCCCGGACCTCTTCGTCGAAGCATACAGCCCTAAGCCATGTCCAGACGTTGTCATCATCCCCCAAGAGCACGTTGTTTTCCACGCTGTCTCCCAAAAGCTCCGGATCATGTCCAAGATACCCGATGATCCGGCTCCGCTCATTTTCCGTGTAGGAGGAAAGCTCCCTGCCGCCGTAAGTCAGATGACCCTCATACGGATATTCGCAGAGAAAACTCTTTCCCAGTGTAGATTTTCCGCACGCCACCGGCCCCGTGATGCCGACGATCTGACCTGGTTTCGCAGTGAAGGAAATCTCCTTAAAGATCGGGTCACTGCCCGGATAGGCGAAAGTGAGATGATCAGCTACGGCTACGTTTTCTTTGACGCTGTTCTTTTCTGACTGCTGCCCGGATTTATGCACCGCACTGCCTCCCGGTCCATTCTTCACATCCTTGTCGGAGCTTTCAGCACTGTAGTTTTCATTCTGCGCCGCGATCTCATCTTTCTCCACAGCCTCAGACGCCCGCTCCATGTACGGATGGATCCTCTTCCAGGAAACCTGCGCCTTGTGGACCGCATTGAAGAGCTTCGCCGCCTTCGAGGACTTATCGGAGAGCTTCGCGTAACATGCCAGGAATGTGGTAAATGCCGCCACATCCCATGACGTCCAGCCCATTCCGAGGATATTTTCTGAACCGAAATACAGGATCATCACAGTTCCAGCCATAGCGATCACCTTGTAGACCGGCGGCAGAGCCGCGTTCCAGATATTCGCCTTCACAGCTGCTTGTTCATACTCTTTTAAGTGGACCTCGTAGTTCTCCCCGCGCTCCTTCTCACATCCGAAAACACGGTATGTAATGGCGTTGGTGATCCGGTCCAGGGTCACCGCATTGAGCTTTCCGGTCTGCTTCTTGTAATCTGCTCCCGTTGTCTGGACGATCCGTTTCATCTTCTCTGCTATAATATAGGAAAAAGGGGGAAAGATCATGGAACAGAGCGCCAGTCTCCAGTCGTAATAGAGCAGCATGCACACATATCCGAAAAGTGCCACACCTGTATCAAAGATCTCCGTGGTAAACTTTCTCATACCTTCCACGCAGTCATCCACGTCGGAGATCGCCTTCGTGATGACATTTCCGGCGCCCTCTTTTTCCAGCTCCACACGGGATTTATGTATCAGTGTCCGGTACAGGATCCGCTTCATCCGCCGGTTTACATTGTTGGCGAACCGGCGCACATAGAACCGCTTGATATATCTCGCCAGCTGCACCGTTCCGATCACGATCACATAGGCGGGCGCCAGCCGGAGCATCGCCGGAAAACGCTCCGTCCCTGTCAGGATCTGCATCAGGCAGCCCGCCATCTTTCCCTCAAACCATGGCCCCGCCATGAGGCCCAGGTTATAGATCAATCCCGACACTGTGATCAACGCCAGAACCTTCCATTCTGCCCGGAAATACATCATGATCTTATCTGGGCGAAAATTTTTCTTTTCCATTGCTGTTCTTTCCTGAAGTCTTATAAACTTTTCCGAGTTACCGATTTCTCTCTGAAGCAGCTTCTTCCGGAGTGTCTGTTTTTATTTTTGCTGCAATTTCTTCAAAAATATCTTTTTTCTGCACCAGACCCAGAATTTCTCGTTCTCTTTATTATCACCGCTGCTTTCAAGATCCTAGCTTCAAACAGTTCTATTTTTTACATTTTTTTCATCTGCACCCTCTATATTCTCTTCCTTATGCTTCTCCACTAACTCCGCTACATCCACAAATCCAGCTCTCCGCTCATTCTTCGACCGCCAGTACAGTTTGTCGAGCGTCTCACAAAATGCGTTTTTCTCCTCCTCCGGCAGCTCCGCCAGCAGCCACTCATAAAAGACCGCCTCGATACTCGCCTTCGAATTCTTTAATGCCTCCGCCTTTTTTGTCGCGTAAAGCAGCTGGCTTCTTCCATCCGCCGGATTCGGCTTTCTCTCGAGATACCCTTTTGCCTCCAGGCTTGCCGCCCGCCTCGCCGCAGCGCCCTTATCGATCTTAAGAGTCTCCCGTACCTCCGTCTGGGTGATTCCCGGATTGTGGCGCACGAGATGGATAAAATCGAATTCCGCTGTTCCGATCCCCTCTTCCTTCATGGTCTGCACCGTGAACTTTCCAACCTCACGGGCGATCTTTGTGATCTTTCTTCCAGTCTGGTCCATAAAGTCTCCTCCAAATATCGCTTTACTTTTGCTCCCCCGGCTTCCCGCTATCTGCACATTTTGTTTTTTCCTTGTTCCATGGAATTACAATATCGTGAAGCGCGGCGGACGCCCTCATTCATATCCGTCCTGTCTCACCGCCATGCAAATTTTAACACAATTTTGCTCCAGATAGTTGTATCATCATCTAAATTGGATGATAGTACAACTATCTAATTTTGTCAACCTCATATTTCTGCTTTTTCTTTGAAAATAATGTCTTTACTTTATTTTCTTAAAATTTCAGTATGAAAAACGGCATCCAGTAAAAGAATGATATTATTTTAACAAAGTCTGCCATTTTGTTGTTGATTTTGTCCAAATTTCATGTATAATGGAAGTGAAAGATATCATTATTGCCTGTAAAATTTCCAGGTAATGGTACCTGTTCAACCCTGAACATGTACAAGACGATAGTCCTGCCCCACTGCGGTCGGGACCAAATTTATGAAAAGAGGTTAGATAAGCGATGGCAAAGATTGATTTAAGCAAGTATGGCATCACCGGAACCACAGAGATCGTCTACAACCCGTCTTACGAGATGTTATTCGAGGAGGAAATGAAGCCGGAACTCGAAGGCTACGAAAAAGGACAGGTCAGCGAACTCGGAGCAGTTAATGTTATGACCGGTATCTACACCGGCCGTTCACCGAAAGATAAATTTATCGTTGTGGATGAAAATTCCAAAGATACTGTATGGTGGACTTCTGACGAGTATAAGAACGACAACCATCCGGCTTCCCAGGAAACCTGGAAGGCAGTAAAAGATATCGCATTAAAAGAGCTCTCCAACAAGAGACTTTTCGTTGTCGACGCATTCTGCGGCGCAAACAAAGACACCCGCATGGCGATCCGTTTTATCGTTGAGGTCGCTTGGCAGGCACACTTCGTAAAGAACATGTTCATCAAGCCGACTGCTGAAGAGCTTGAGAACTTCGAGCCGGATTTCGTTGTTTATAACGCATCCAAAGCAAAAGTTGAGAACTACAAGGAACTCGGCTTAAACTCCGAGACAGCTGTTGTCTTCAATATCACAAGCCGCGAGCAGGTTATTATCAACACCTGGTACGGCGGAGAGATGAAGAAAGGTATGTTCTCCATGATGAACTACTACCTTCCGTTAAAGGGCATCGCATCTATGCACTGCTCCGCTAACACAGATATGGAAGGCAAAAACACAGCGATCTTCTTCGGACTTTCCGGAACAGGTAAGACAACTCTTTCCACAGATCCGAAGCGTCTCCTGATCGGTGATGACGAGCACGGCTGGGACGACAACGGAGTATTCAACTTCGAGGGCGGCTGCTACGCTAAAGTTATCAACCTTGATAAAGAATCCGAGCCGGATATCTACAACGCGATCAAGCGCGATGCTCTTCTCGAGAACGTAACACTTGATAAAGACGGTGTGATCGACTTCGCTGACAAGAGCGTAACCGAGAACACCCGTGTATCCTATCCGATCGACCATATTAAAAATATCGTTCGCCCGATCTCCGCAGGTCCGGCAGCTAAGAACGTGATCTTCCTCTCCGCAGATGCATTCGGTGTACTTCCGCCGGTATCCATCCTGACTCCGGAGCAGACAAAGTACTACTTCCTGTCCGGTTTCACAGCAAAGCTTGCTGGTACAGAGCGCGGAATCACAGAGCCGACACCGACCTTCTCCGCTTGCTTCGGTCAGGCATTCCTGGAGCTCCATCCGACAAAATACGCGGAAGAGCTTGTTAAGAAGATGGAAAAGAGCGGCGCTAAGGCATACCTCGTTAACACAGGCTGGAACGGAACCGGCAAGCGTATCTCCATCAAAGATACCCGTGGAATCATCGACGCGATCTTAAACGGCGATATCTTAAACGCACCGACAAAGAAGATCCCGCACTTCAACTTCGAAGTTCCGACTGAGCTTCCGGGCGTTGATTCCAAGATTCTCGACCCGCGTGATACATACGCAAACGTTGCTGACTGGGAAGAGAAAGCAAAAGACCTCGCAGGCAGATTCGTCAAGAACTTTGCAAAATATGAGAGTAACGAAGCTGGTAAAGCCCTCGTTGCCGCTGGCCCGCAGATCTGATCGTCTTACTGATTTAGCTTTATAAGCTGATAAATGTCAGAGGACACTGCATGTAACGTGCAGTGTCCTCTTTTTGCATCTTATCACTATTACGATCCTTAACATTCTGAGCCAGCAGGATCCGCTCCTGCTATAAGCTGGTCTTTCCTGTTCAGCGCTCTCTACTCCGCATGTGCCGCCGTCTTAAGCGCCAGCCGTACCAGATCATCCATGGACTGGGCATGTTCCCGCTCTGGAAGGTCCACAAAGATCTCCTGTCCGTTCTCGTCATAGCGGATTCCTGTTGTGATTCCCACCATCATCAGAGCCCGGCATCCAAACTCTGCTGCCGCCGTATAAAATGCGCAGCCCTCCTGTTCAGAGCACAGCATACCGTACTTCTTCCACATCTTCGACTTATAATTTTCGTCGCGGTAAAGTCTGTCGTTGCAGACCGTTCCGCCCACGTACGTCACGAGATGTTCCTCATCCGCAATGCGTTTCGCGGTGCTCAAAAGCCCGAAATCTGCCACCGGTGAGAAATGTCCGTTGAACATGTTGTCGTTGATTCCGCTGGTGGTGCTGACCGCCTGGGACAGGACGATATCGAAGTTTTTCATATCGTCCTGATAGCCGCCGGAGGTACCTGCACGCACCAGGATCTTACAGCCATAATCCCTGCAGAGCTCCGTGGCGTAGATCAGCATGGACGGTCCGCCCATTCCGACTGCCATCACAGATACCCGTACTCCCTCAAACATTCCCGTATAGCAGTACGCACACCGCACATCATTCACAAGCACCGCATCTTCCAGATAATGTTCCGCGATATACTTCGCCCGGTTCGGATCTCCTACCAGGACGATCCGCTCAGAAATTTCGCCGACTTCGGCATGATTATGCATCGTCATCTGTATTCACGCTCCTTTTTCTTTCATATGTATATCCTACCATAATTTCACCGGATTGTCTGCCGGAAACCATGGTTACTCCACTTTCAGCGCATTCGGATAGATCTTTTTCAGCACCTCATCCCCATAATGCTCATCCATCACCTGCTGCCAAGCGGAATCCGCTGGGATTCCCTTTTCCCTCTCACTGCTTCGCACAAGGGCCAGCCCGGAGACCGCCATGTCCACGCAGAAAAATATCAGGAGAAGCCATGTCGCTGCCTTTCCGAAGTTTATCGGAATCTTCTCGATCCAGGCGGACATTACCGGGTAGATACCCTTGATCCATGCCACAGCCGCAATTCCCCAGAAAAAGCAATACAAAAGATTGATCCGCCCGCCAAGGTTAAACGGAATCTTACTGTAGTCCCAGAAAACTTTTCCAAAGAGCATTTCTGTCAAAACGCTGCAGGTATACTCATAGGCACCGCCGAGGAATGTTCCCATAAAGAACAGGAACCGGTCGGAATACTTCCGGTAGCGGTACAGCAGCATCGTCGCCGCAGCCAGGGCCACGCCCCAGACGATGCTGAACGGTCCCCAGACAAAGCTGCTGCGGCTCATCCACACGCCCGCCGTCACCCGGCAGAAGATCGTCTCCACGATATCTCCGAGGAACGCGCCGACTACCAGAAGCAGCGCGATCTTGTAAAAACAAAGGCCGTAGGCGAATATCGTCTTTCTCTGCTCAGCCTCCGCCTGGAGCTCCTCCCGGTATACCGCCTCCGGGTAGGCGTTCTGGATACGGCGGTCCACCCAGCCATAGATCTTCCGCTCAAGCCTTGAGCTCACACCTGTGAGCCAGGAATCCACGCCTTCCCACTGGCGGATCCTGCGGCTTCTGCCGGATAAGATACATAAGGTCGCCGTGACATCCATCGCCAGCACAGCCGCCAGAATCCACACGATCAGATGCCCCGGAGTCCGCGGGAGCATCCGGAATACCCGCACCAGGACCGGTGCGCCCCACCGCATCGTAGCGGCGCCAAGAACGCCCCATACGATAGACACCGGCACACAGATATATCCGTCCAGGTTCCATTTCATGTGGGAATAATCCCACCACCGCTCATGGTACATCCTCTCGAGCACATGGCCAGCGATCCACTCCGCCAGAGTCGAAAAGATCATACTGCCGAGAAACAGCCAGATTCCATGCAGTTCCCGGCAGACAACAAGCATCGCGGTTCCCGTAATACCGTAAAGCACGCAGAACGGCCCATTCACGAGCCCTCTGTTTACAAACCGTCTCTGCCGCACTGCCGCTGTCACCGTCTCGAGGACCCAGCCGAAAAAGCTGAACGCAAAGAACAGCCACAGTCGCTCAAATCCTGTATACCCCATATTTTGTACCTATCCTCTCCTGATTTTTCTTTTGTTTTCCCGGAAGCATTGCCTCATTTTTGCATCTGTTCCCCGGAATACTGTCCTCCGCTTTTTCATTCCCTTATTTTCCATCCTGCTTCTATAAAAAGCAGAGCATGTATCCAGATATTTTACCACATTTCTTCTTCATATAGAATATGTTTCTTTTATTTCGTTTTTTCAAAGTTTTCCTATTTAAATAAGGACATCTGTTTTCCATTCATGTTCCCAAACCGCTGCCCCAATCCCTCGTCCGTTTCATTTTTCTCTCCTCTTTCCCCCTTCTTTAGAAAACATTTTCAACCTGACCTTTTTCTGCATTTTTATGGATTTCTACCAAATTTTCTTAATTGATTTCCAATTTTTTTCTCATAATAAATTGTTCATATTTCCATAATTATATGTTATACTAAATAAGTTCGTGTTACGCGGACAAATACAATTTTATATCAAAGGAAGGTTTCTTATGGAAAACACCAAGAAAATCGACTGGTACACCCTGGCCTTCATGGCATTCTCCACGGTTTGGGGATTCGGAAACGTGCTGAATGGCTTCGTTTACTTCAACGGAGTACAGGTAATCTTCAGCTGGGTTCTGATGTTCGCTCTCTATTTCGTGCCTTATGCCCTGATGGTAGGTGAGCTCGGCTCCGCTTTCAAGCAGTCCGGCGGCGGCGTCAGCTCCTGGATCCACGAAACGATCGGCCCGAAATGCGCTTATTACGCTGGCTGGACTTACTGGGCTTGCCATGTAACTTACATCGCAAGTAAAGGAAGCGGCGGATTAAAGGCATTAAGCTGGATGGTATTCCAGAATGGCTCCACTTACGACACATTCCCGACGATCGCTGTACAGATGGCAACACTCGCTGTCTTCCTGTTCTTCTGCTGGGTTGCAAGCCGCGGCTTAAACCCGTTAAAGAAATTAGCAACGATCGCTGGTTCCAGTATGTTCGTAATGTCCATCCTGTTCATCTTAATGATGTTCGCAGCTCCGGCAATCAACCCGAACGGCGGTTTCGTTTCTGCTGATTACACAGTAAAAGGTCTGATTCCGCAGTTCAACGTGAACTACTTCACATCCCTCTCCATCCTTGTATTCGCAGTCGGCGGATGCGAGAAGATCTCCCCTTATGTAAATAAGGTAAAAGATCCGTCCAAGGGATTCCCGAAGGGTATGATCATGTTAGCCGTTATGGTTATGGTCTGCGCGATCCTCGGAAGTATCGCGATGGGCATGATGTTTGATCCGGCTGTCATCAACGAGAGCACAGACAGCTTCAAGTCCTACGTTTCCAACGGCGCTTACTGGTCCTTCCAGAAGCTCGGTGAGTACTATCATGTTGGCAACCTCCTGCTCGTTATCTACGCAGCATGCAACGCCATCGGTCAGTTCTCCACACTTGTATTAAGTATCGACGCTCCGCTTCGTATACTTCTTGACAACGAGGATGCAAGACAGTTCGTTCCGTCCGGCCTCTTAAAGAAGAATGAGCATGGCGCATACATCAACGGTATCAAGATGGTTATCTGCTTATCCGGCAGCATCATCCTGATCCAGTCCTTCGTACCGGGTGCTGCATCCGTTCTGACTCAGTTAAACAAACTGAATTCTGTAACCATGCCGCTTCGTTACTTGTGGGTATTCGCAGCATACATTGCTCTCAGAAAATCCCTCAACAAGTTCAACCCGGAGTACAAATTTACAAAGAACCAGACAATTGCCCTTGTTGCAGGCGGCTGGTGCTTCTTCGTAACCGCAGCTTGCTGTCTCCTCGGAATGTATGTTGAAGGCGATATCGCTTCCACAGCATTAAATGTAATCACACCGGTAGTGCTCACAGCACTTGGTCTGATCTTACCGGAGATCAAAAAGCGGGAAGTTGCAAAGGCAAAATAATTTATTTCAATGACAAAAAGACTCTGGAGTATTCTGATCAAAAATATCAGAATTCCAGAGTTTTTTTCAGTTCATTTCAATTTACACTTCCTCGATCCGATGCAACTCCCACACTCTCACATTCACCGGTTCCACGGCGCCGCCGCAGTATGGGCAGACGCGATCGCCAAGACCGGCAATCGGTGCGCCGCAGTGGGGACAATTGACACCAATAGCAGTCTCGCCAGCGCGTATCTTTGTGATATCCTGGATGTAGACCAGCTCCATATTGAAGCGGTGCTGTTCTTTTTCCTGCTCCACATTTTTCTTTTTATCCGGCGTCTTTAATGTGTGCAGGTACTCCACCGCGGACTGGATCCGGATCCGGCATTTTCCCGGATCTTTGTCGTATCTGGAGATCTCCGTCTGATGGACATGGATCGCGTCAAATTCTTCCCGGATCTCCTTCTCCTCCATCTCCTCGATCTTCAGCCGCACCTGATCCTTTAAGGACACAGACACCTTTCCGAGATAAGAGAGATCCTGGTGTTCCAGTGCCTCCAGATAGCCCTTTAACTGATTCTCACACCTCTGTTTCCACTCCGGCCAGTGAAATTCCGGGAAATCCTTCTCAATCCGCGGAAGTTCCACCCTCGTCATTCCGGACACCGACTTCGGTGTATCGTCCTCCAGCGCTTCCTGACGTTTCAGCCCTTCGATCAGACTCGAGGTTCCGAAAAATTCCCGCGAAATCTGCCGGATCTTAAACATCACAAAAAAGAGAGCTCCGATCAGACCCAGCCCAGTCACGATCGCGACGATGAGGATCGCGTTTCCTGCTGTCATATCGTTTCCTCCTGCTGTAAGGAATCCTCCAAACGGACCCCTTTCGTTATCGTGGTTTCACCATGTATTTTCAACTGCTGACCACATAGACAAAACAGGGCGACCAGCCGGAGTTCTACTCCAACCGCCGCCCCAGGATCATCCATTATTTATTTAAATAATCGATCGCAGTCTGTGCTAACAGGGAAGAACCTCTCCAGAGGATATCCTCGTCCACATCGAAACGGCTGTTATGCAGCGGCCATACCGGATCCTGCTCCGGTTTTGCGGTGCCGAGCCATACAAATGCGCCCTTCTTCTCTTTCAGATAGAAGGAGAAGTCCTCCGCCGGCATTGCCGGGAGTTTTACATCCACAACATCATCTTTGCCGAAAAGCTTGATTGCTGTATTGCGGATCAGCTCAGCGTCCTCCTCATGATTTACAAGTGCCGGATAGCCATGACCATAGTTGATATCAGCAGTTGCGCCGGACTGTAAGCAGAGACCATCGAGAGTCTTTCTCATGGAATCCTCGATCATCGCGCGGGTGTCCTCATTTAATGTACGAACGGTTCCGTCCAGTGTACAGTCACCTGCGATAATGTTGTATCTTGTTCCTGCGTTAAAAATACCGAATGTCACAACAGCATTGTCAAGCGGATCAACTTTTCTGCTGACGATGGTCTGTGCGGCCATAACGAACTGGGAACCGAGAACAACAGCGTCAATACCCTGATTCGGTTTTGCGCCATGGGCAGTCTTACCATGGATATTGATCGTAAAGTGGTCTGTTGCAGCCATTAACGGGCCTGCCTTCACCCCGATCTTGCCGTGCGGAAGATCCGGCCATACATGAAGACCGAATACAGCTTCCACATCATCCATATATCCGGAATGGAGCATTCCTCTGGATCCGCCAACCGGAGACATCTCCTCCGCAGGCTGGAAGATCAGTTTCACCGTTCCGGCGATCTCTTCTCTTCTCTCGCAGAGAAGCATTGCAGCACCAAGAAGACCCGTCATGTGGTTGTCATGTCCGCAGGCATGCATAACACCGTCATTCTGGGACTTATAAGGAACCTCATTCATCTCCTGGATCTGTAATGCGTCCATATCCGCACGGAGAGCAACGACTTTACCCGGTTTCTTTCCCTTGATAACTCCGACTACACCGTATCCGCCGACATTTTCATATACTTCGTCGCATCCCATCTCCTTCAGATACTCTGCTACCTTCTTTCCGGTTCTTTCCTCATGCTGGGAAACCTCCGGGTGCATGTGAAAATCTCTTCTGATTTCAGATAATTTCGGCATGAAAGCCTTTGCTGACTCCGTAATTGTGCCCATTTTTATGTCCTCCTTATTTTTGAAGTCTTAATGAAAAGAACCCGGCGACAGTCCGTCTCCGGGTTCTTCTGAGTTCTCTGAATTATAAACCAAGAGCCTCTTTAACTTTAGCAACGATATGAACACCGATGTCCTTAGAAGCATCTACAGACTGAGCGCCGATGTGCGGGGATACGATGAAGTTATCGCACTCGAACAGCGGGCTTGCGAATGTATCATTACCTGTTAAGCCGCTGCCTGCAAGCTCGTTCTCCATAACGTCTGCTGCGTAGCCGCCGATTCTGCCCTCTTTCAGAGCTTCATACATATCAGCCTCGTTTACGATACCGCCACGGCTCATGTTAAGAACAACAGCGCCGTCTTTCATCTCAGCGATGGATTTCTTATTGAAGAGATTCTTTGTCTCCGGTGTCAGCGGTACATGGATGGAGATGAAATCAGCAACCTTGATCAGCTCGTCGATAGAAGCCTTTGTTGCGCACTGCTGCTTAAATACGTCGTCCGGAAGGAACGGATCGTAAGCAACGATGTTCATCTTGAATGCACGGCCAAGCTCGCCTACACGCTGACCGATACGGCCGAATCCCATGATACCAAGAGTCTTTCCTCTTAACTCACGGCCTTCGAATTTGTACTTATCCCACTCATGGTTATATTTTACATCGTAGTTTGCTGTAAAGGTTCCACGGGAGATATCTAACATCTTGGAGATTGTTAACTCTGCTACTGCGTTTGCATTTAAGCCCGGTGCGTTGAATACCTGAATTCCTTTGGATTTCGCATATTCCATATCGATATGGTTTAAACCAACGGAGCAAACGCCGATAACCTTTAAGTTCTTAGCTGCGTCGAGGATCTCTTTGTCGATCTTCGGGTCCACACGCATGATCAGGACATCAACATCACCGATCTCTGCGATAAGCTGCTCTTTGCTGGACGGAAGATTGTCAGCTGTTTTAACATTCATGCATTTGCTGAGTTCCTCAGCGATACCACCCCATACTTTGTCAATGATAAGGCAATTCATAATAAAAGTTCTCCTTTCAAGAAATGAAATTATTCCCCAAACCCTCAGTGAACAGGGATTTCCCTGCTCTCATTATATTTTACAAAACCAAACTAATTTTGTAAAGTATTTTCGCGAATATGATTTATTTTCTTAATAGCCGTCATGCCGTCAACGCCCTCTCGCAGACGCCAACAACTTAAAAGGGATGCCGTCGGACACACTCCCCGACAGCATCCCCAATATTCAGAACCTAATGCTCTTTATGCAGTTTTCGCAAATCGGAAGCTGTCATATTTGAGGCTCGCTTCAAACTACCAAGCGATACCCTGAGCCATCATAGCATCTGCAACCTTCTGGAAGCCAACCATGTTAGCACCTGCAACCAGGTTGTAGCCAAGACCATATCTCTCAGCACACTCAGCAGAACCATCGTGGATCTCTGTCATGATGTGATGAAGTTTAGAATCAACTTCTTCAGCTGTCCAGGAGATTCTCTCGCTGTTCTGGCTCATCTCAAGAGCGGATACAAGAACACCACCAGCGTTAACAGCCTTAGACGGAGCAACAACCATGTTCTTCTGATCCATTAAGAATCTAAGAGCTTCGTTTGTTGTCGGCATGTTAGCAACTTCGATGTAGTACTTGATGTTGTTAGCAACGATTCTCTTAGCCTGTGTAAGGTCTACATCGTTCTGTGTAGCACACGGCATGATGATATCAACTTTCTCGCCCCACGGCTTGTCTCCAGCTACGAACTTGCAACCGAACTTATCAGCGTAGTCCTGAACTTTGTTACGTCCAGAAGCTCTCATCTCAAGCATGAAGTCGAATTTCTCTTTTGTTGTAATTCCATCCGGATCGTAGATGTATCCATCCGGGCCAGAAAGTGTAACAGCCTTAGCACCTAACTCAGCTAATTTCTGTACAACGCCCCAAGCTACGTTACCGAAACCAGCAACTGCAACTGTCTTGCCCTGTAATGTATCATGCTCATGTTTCATAACAGCGTCAAGGTAGTAAACAGCACCGAAACCAGTAGCTTCCGGACGAATTAAGGAACCACCGAAGGAACGAGCCTTACCTGTTAATACGCCGTTCTCGTAAGCACCTCTGAGTTTTCTGTACTGACCGAACAGATAACCGATCTCACGTCCGCCAACACCAAGGTCACCAGCCGGAACATCGACATCCGGACCGATGTGACGATATAACTCTGTCATGAAGGACTGGCAGAATCTCATAACTTCTCTATCGCTCTTGCCGTTCGGATCAAAGTCGGAACCACCCTTAGCGCCGCCGATCGGAAGTGTTGTTAAGCTGTCTTTGAATGTCTGCTCGAAACCTAAGAATTTCATGATGGAAAGGTTTACGCTCGGTGCGAATCTTAAACCTCCCTTGTACGGTCCAATTGCTCCGTTGAACTGTACACGGTAACCTGTATTTACATGAATGTTTCCGTTGTCATCCTCCCACGGAACACGGAACTCGATAACTCTCTCCGGGATTACCATTCTCTCAAGAAGGGCAACCTTCTCATACTCCGGATGTGCATCTACAACCGGACCTAAGGAAGATAATACTTCTTCTACAGTCTGGCAGAACTCCGGCTCGTTAGCATATTTAGTCTTTACGTCCTCAATTACCCTCTCAACATACTTGCTCATCTCGCAAATACCTCCTTAAATGTTGGTTCTTAAACCCCTGTGCCATTTTGCACCAATAAAAGACTTTTCCTGCTCATGAATCCCAAATCAAGTCCTTAATTGGATCTCCGAGAAAGCTTTTGTATCTTTTGTATATATAGTTTAAATATCATATATAATACGTTGTTTTTCACTATGTATACAGGATTTCTCGCTGTATCTCGCGATTTGGAAGCTTTCGCATTTCCCTCAATACAAATCTTACAAATCTCTTGATCTATTTGGGACTCATTTTGCTTACGTCCTTTATTTGTCTTTATTCTAACATACCCTTTTGACTTTGTCAACAATCTGTGGTACGATTCTTATAAAAGCTGATTTATCGACATGCCTGTCATTAATAGCATGTCCTTATATAAAAAAAGGGAGGTTCGGCCATGATCAGCATCAGTATCATAAGTCCTTTAAAATCAATGGCTGTCATCGATAAAGCGATCGAACACAACGACTTTGGATGTGTATTTCACAGGTACGTTTACGAAAATCTGGAAGAAATTAAAGACATATACGAACAGTGTAAGGACATCTCCGATGTGCTGTTTTTCTCCGGGGAACTTGGTTACTCCTATATTCTGACCCATGTGGATGATCTGAAGGTCCCATGTACCTTTATCTCCTATACTGAAAAGACTCTGCTGTCCATCCTGTTAAATTTTGTAATCCATTACCCGGATGTTCCGCTAAACAGACTCTATATTGATTTTCTGACTCCGGTAAATGATTTTATGAATTTAAAGAAATATCTGGATCCGGAACATATGCCTTACTGCTTTGAAAATCCTGTCTATAACTATGAAACCTTAAAAGAGCGGGCTGTGGAGCTCTGGGAAAGTAAAAAGATCGACATGATGTTCACGCGGACCACAAACCAGCTGGAGGTTCTCAACAAGCTTCAGATCCCCTATATCCACTTTCTCCCCACGGAGGAGATGGTCCGCGATTCCATCCGGCACGCAATCAATTCTATCCGCTTAAAACAGAAGAACCAGCTCAACAAGCTCGTGATCCTCATAAAGCTCGTCTATCCGGATAATATCTCCTCACAGGACCGGGAATATCTGGAGATCACCCTTCACAAATATCTTCTTGATTTCCGAAAAGAGTACGCGTACGATTTCTCACTTCACGCAGTCTCCAACCGGTTTGAGCTGGATCTCGACAGTGATCTCTACAAGAGCAGCTTCAGCCGTATCCAGGATCTCATCGCTTTTCTGGATCAGAAAGGCGATCTGGAATTCCGTCTCGGCGCCGGATTCGGAAAATCTCTCGGTGAGAGTCATTATCAGGCAGATCTTGCCCTGCAGGAGGCTGTCAAATACGGAAAGAATGACGGTTTTGTCATCTCCGGCGAGGACAATGCCCTCACCGGCCCGCTCTCTCTTACGAGATCCTTAAATTACAGCTATTCCAACACAAAAGCGCTGGACTATTCCCAGAGCAATGGGATCAATGAGAGCAATCTCTTAAAGATCGTCGGTCTCTTTCAGATGGATAAGGACACGATCATGACAGCCGCCTCCCTGTCCCAGTGGCTCAACATCACGAGCCGCAGCTGCAACCGTATTTTACAGCAGCTTCTGGATTCCAATTTAATAGAAGAGATCGAATCCCAGAAGCAGGAAGGCAAAGGACGGCCGACGAGACAGTACCGGTTCTGCAAGAACAACTTTATACGGACATTCTTCTAGGCTATTATAAAAGACCACGCTCCGCCACATTTCATGCGGGGTGCGGTCTTTTGTATCACCTGTAAGAGTATGTCAAAGTACATTTTTGCGCTGAAGTGGTCACTCGTGATGATCAGCAGCTTCTTTCAGACATATAGCACCATAAAAAACGCCGCCGGGACTGCATCCTTTCCCGGCGGCATCTTTTATGTTTATGTCAGAACATTCTTATTTAAATAGTAACTATTCAGTACCTTCATAGTTACATGCAAAAATCCATTCCAGATCAGCTTCGCTGATGGGATTTTTGCCCTCCAGCCTATGTTTTCTTACGGTCAGCGCAGCAAGTGCGCAGACCTACTGAACAGTTACTTTAAATATATCTTATGCTAATGCAGCAAGCTCTTTTCCAAGTGCCTTGCAGTTCTCAAGAGCCTCATCATCCGGAGTTTCCTGGCAGATAACACCCTCGCCGCCTACAACCGTAGCGCCAGCAGCTTTCATTCTGTCTTCCCAGTCTCTCATCCACTGACCGTCTCCCCAGCCGTAGGAACCGAACAGACCGATCTTCTTGCCGGATGCAAATGCCTCAACCTCAGTTACAAACGGCTCCATCTCGCCTTCCTCAAGAACCTCAGCTCCCATTGCCGGGCATCCAAGTGCGAATGCGGATGCTGCCTGTAAATCATCCATAGATACGGAAGAGATGTCTGTAACAACAGCTTCCTTACCTGCTTCTGTGATTCCCTCGCCGATGGCTGCAGCCATAGCAGCTGTATTTCCTGTCTGAGACCAGTATGCAACAATAACCTTATCCATTTTTTTATTTCCTCCTGAAATTTGTTTTGCGGTAATCCGGACCTCGCCGTCCACCGCTTTTTTATTATTGGAACCGGCGGTACTTAGGATGCCGCCAGGATATCCCTGATTTCGTTTCCGTTTCCGGTCATGGAGATCACATAATCTCTCGCCCGGTCATATGCCTCAAATGTCTTTAACGCATCTTCCAGGTTTCCATACACTTTCCAATATCCGGAATATAGAAAATCTCTGCCGCCCTTCTTAATGAATCCCTCTACATCCACTGGCGGATACCCGAGAACAAGACCGATCTCATGGGGGAATCCCAGTTTTCCGTCCATGTGCTCCTGATAACCTTCCGCGATGCGGTCCAAAGTTTCCTCAAGACCTAGGTCCTCATATCCGAAGGACGCCATTAACCGTTTTACATCCTCCCGTTCCAGGTATGCCCTGAGCATTCCCGGACGGTAAAGCAGGATCGACAATCTGCCGCGGAATTCATAGAGAACCCGGCAGCATACCGGTGATCCTTCAAAAAGTTTGAACACTTCTTCTTTCTGATCTGCACGCACATTTAAAAGATTCGATAATTTGATGCCTGTGAGAAGCGGTGCACACTGTAAAACTACCTGCTTCTTCGTTCCATTGACCGGGAGCTTCTGTACTACCCCGAAGATCTCTTCGCTCATACGTCATACCGCCTTTCCATCATAATGATTCCGTGCCTTCCGGCCTGTGCTTTCTTACTGTCATCACAGTAAATGTGCAGGTCTGCCGGATTATTGCCTGTTTTCTCATCACATTATCCCACCGGCAGTTCCGGTTTATGCACTGTGCTTTTCAAGAATCTCAGCAAGCGCTGTGCCGCTGCTTGTATGACAGCGGACGATATCAGTACGGTTCTCATCCACCTCATCTAATACGCAGCGCACCATCTTGTGGGATACGGTGTTGGTAAACAGAATCAGAAGATCCGGTCTTCCGATCAGTTTATCAAGCCCTGTCTTCATCTGGGTAAAAACTTTCGCTTTATATTTATGATTTTCACAAATTTCTTTATACTGTCTGACCATACGGTCATGTCCGCCAATAATAACAACGCTCATGAATTTTTCCTCCTTTGCTCAAGGGTTAGATCCGCCTAACTGATGCTACTAGGTTAGCATAAACTAACTTCATTGTCAATATCTGTAATTGAGAGTTTTTCCCATTATATTAGTTGCAGCTAATTATTTTGTATAAGAATAACTCTCACCCCATTTACTGTTATTTTTTCTCAAAAGGAAGAATAGACTTTGACTCATTTCACGGATTATGCTATACTAAAATGAAGAATAACAAGGTTCCGTTTAACTGATAATGATCACGGACAATGTTATAACTTTCCGGCGTTTACAGGCTTGTGCTGAACTTATTGCACGGCTGTGTTTTTTTTATGACGGCTTTTCGTACATCAATGCGCTGAAAAGTTTCTAACCACGTTACACGATATATGGGGGTAATTACTTGAAAATCCAGGAATCTGCTGAAAACTATCTTGAGACTATTTTAATGTTAAGCGAAAAACAGCCGTATGTGCGTTCTATCGATATCGCAACTGAGCTCGGCTTCTCCAAACCCAGCGTCAGCGTCGCAATGAAGAATCTCCGGGTCAACAACCTGATCTTGGTAAATGACGAGGGACATATCACACTGACCGATGAAGGCCGCCGGATCGCGGAAACGATCTACGAGCGCCACACAGCCCTCTCCAAATGGCTGATGGACCTCGGTGTCAGCGAGCAGACCGCTCTCGACGACGCATGCCGGATCGAACACGATATCAGTGCGGAGAGCTTCGCTGCAATCAAAGAACATATCAAAAAATATTCTTCCGAAGAGAAAAATTAATGCATCTGGAACGATCTGCCAACAGTTTCAGCGTTATTATGATGATCCCTTGAAAATGTTGGGAACACATCTTTTGTGTTTCCAGCATTATTTTTATGTGCAGATCAGGCTGAATGTGCTGCATTTTTGGGAGACTCACGAAAGTCACCCGAACAGGGCTTTTCATGCAAATATCCTTTCAGCACCTGCCGTGCACGGTCTTCTCTATGCCAGAAAAAAGCGCAGAGACCATGTACTATCTTTGTCCATGATCCTGCACTTTTCACATTTCAGATTTTGATTTCCGATCAATCTTTATAAGCAAATCCCACAAAGGACAGCTCACATCCACCTGCCACACGGCGGAAAATATTCACAACGGTACTCATCACGTCGGCAAACACATTGTCCTTCGTCTCAACTCTGACCTTGCCATCGACGATCTCTGCATCTTTAATCTCCGGGAGTTCCAGCACTTCCCGCATGATCTCTGATACTTCCTGTTCCGAAATTTTCTTTGAAAGCTGATAAAATCTTCCCATGATTCTGCTCCATTTCCCTCCCGGAGGAGTATTATTAAAGCGGCTGCATTCTTTTTCGTGACCGCATGTTAGTTATTTCTAACTGCTTTCATCATACTCTCTTTATAAGAAAATGGAATATCTTTATTGAGAATCTTTCCTATTAAGTAAAATTATTTTTCGTCCAACAAACAGAAAATATCAGTTCCTCGGGACCTCTATTTATTTCACCCACACACCACTGGCGTTCACCTTATATCCGTCCGGTGTCGTCGTGTTCGTCAGCATATACCCATCGGCGCCCATATAGTACCAGAGTCCGCTCACCGGCGACTGGAACCAGGCGTTTGTGAGGTATCCGCCGGACTTCTTGTCCACCCACCAGCCTTTGGAATTGCTCTTCCACTGGTAGAACGTGCCTTTGCTGTAGAGATACATATTGGAGAGAACGCCCGATGCGCAGACATTGTTGATCACGAATCTCTGTCTCCAGGTCTTTCCGTCGGAATCCTTCGCCTGGATCTCAAAAACGCCTGCCTGTCCGGTGTAGGAAGACTTTCCTTCGGATTTTCTCGCGTTCCAGTCCAGTGTATACTGAAGTGTTCCACCTTTTTTTATCGTTCCAAGAGACGCATTAAAATCCCTGATCGGATTTCCCATTCCGTCATATGCCTTCACGGTATATGTCGCGCTGGCAGCCGCCTCTGTAAACGTCACCACCGCGCCCTTCCGCACGATCGGCGCGTCTTCCGCCTCTTTCTTTCCCGATGTATTCGTCACAGTCACATTCGTCGTCCCCACGTAGGAGCTGTCCGCGCTCTCAACTCTCCAGGAAAATCCGGCAAAAGCCGTAATCTGGAAAGCCACCGCGAAGACGCATGCGAAAATAGCTGTCTTGATTGATTTTTTCATAGTGATTCACCTCTATACGATCCTTTTGTTTCCATTTTGTACTGACTTCTTTTTAAGCAGCACAGCTTCTGACCTCCATGGGTTCTTTTCCTTTCGAACACATTTTTCCTTTTTACGCATACATCTCATTATATCCTATCTTGTCCCGAAATGCAACGAATCCTCTCTTACACTTCTCTTATGAAAAAGCGGCAAAACACTGGCAAAATACATGGACATCCACACCTTTCCACATTGACATCCCCTCTCAGTATGCGATATAATTCTTATTAACTATCTTCAAAGATTTTAAAGGGCAAAATCATCATTTTTTTGCCCCCAGACATCTTTTAAACGCTTACTTGAGGGGGTATTTTAAGTTATTATGAATGGTGCAGAAGCTATGGTCAAATGCCTCGAGGAGGAGGGCGTAACCAGGATCTTCGGATATCCGGGTGTTGCGATTTCCCCATTCTATGAGGCCTTATATAATGCCGGAACCATCGAGCATGTCCTTGTCCGTCAGGAGCAGGCGGCCGGACACGCCGCAAGCGGCTATGCCCGCATCTCCAGAAAGGCCGCAGTCTGCGTCACATCTTCCGGTCCTGGCGCGACAAATCTGATCACGGCGCTGGCAACGGCCTACGCCGACAGTATTCCGTTAATCGCAATCACCGGGCAGGTAAACTCCAATCTCTTAGGACGTGACGTATTTCAGGAAGCAGATATGCGTGGTTCCACCGAATCCTTCGTAAAATACAGCTATCTTGTAAAGAGCGCCGACGATATTCCGCGCATCTTTAAGGAAGCTTTCTACATCGCTTCCACAGGAAGAAAAGGACCGGTCCTCATCGATATCCCGTGTGATGTCCAGATCGACCTCTTAAAGAAGTCCTTCGACTACACGTCCGAGGTCAATATCCGCGGATACAAGCCAAACACAAAGGGAAACAATCCGCAGATGCATAAAGTAGTTGCTGCGATCAATAAAGCGAAAAAGCCTCTGATCTGTGCCGGCGGCGGTGTGATCCTCGGAAACGGTGAGGAGTGTGTCCGCCAGTTCTGTGAGAAGAACAATATCCCGCTTGTAACAACGATGATGGGCATCGGCGTTATGCCGAAAAACCACCCGCTGTACTTCGGAATGCTGGGAAATAACGGAAAACCCTATGCAAACCGTGCCGTGGCAAACAGTGACCTTCTGATCATTGCCGGCGCGAGGATCGCCGACCGTGCCGTTCCCAAGCCGGAAAATCTGGAACAGCAGGTCAATATCATCCACATCGATATCGATACCGCCGAGATCGGCAAAAACCTCGGACCTACGATCCCGCTTGTCGGTGATATCAAGAGTATCTTCGACCGCCTGCTACAGGAGAATATTTCCATCGATACCACAAACTGGATCGAGACACTTCAGGATATCAAAAAAAGTACGGTAGACCACCGTGTCTTCAGTGATAAACTCGTAAATCCGATGCTTTTAGTCCAGCATCTCTCCGAGAAGATGGACGATGACGCGATCTATGTTGCAGATGTCGGACAGAACCAGCTCTGGTCTGCCGACAACTATGTGATGAAGAACGGCCGTTTCCTCACAAGCGGCGGTATGGGAACCATGGGCTACTCCATCCCGGCCGGAATCGGAGCGAAGATGTGTACGCCGGACAATCAGGTCGTTGTTGTCTGCGGTGACGGTTCCTTCCAGATGTCCATGTACGAACTTGGAACCATCGCAGTAAACAAGGTTCCGATAAAGATCCTTGTCATGAGAAACCACTATCTCGGTCTCGTCCGCGAGCATCAGGAAAAGACTTACGAGGAACATTATTTCGGTGTCCAGCTCTACGATTATCCGAAATATGCCAAAATCGCCGCTGCCTACGATATGGACTACTTCCACTGCGACAGCAACGAGACTCTCGACGCGGAACTCGACCGTTTCCTTGCCTGCGATAACGCCTGCATCATGGTCTGCGAAGTCGACAGCCACAACAACACAAAATAAGGAGAACGCAAGATGAAAGGTATTTTTTCTGTACTTGTAGAAAATAAAGACGGTGTTCTCTCCCAGATATCCGGTCTTTTCGCGAGAAGAGGCTTCAACATCGACAGTCTGGCCGTGGGCGAGACGGAACGCCATGATATTTCCAGCATGACCATCGTCTCCACCGGCGACCAACGTACCGTCGATCAGATTGAGAAACACTTAAACAAGAAGCTGGACGTGATCAAAGTCCGCCGCCTTGAAGAAACCCGCAGTGTACTTCACGAGCTGATGCTCATCAAGGTCTCCTACTCCGCAACGAACCGCAGCTCCCTGATCGAGCTCTGCAGCGTCATGGGCGCCAAGATCGTCCACGTCTCCCCGAAGAGTATGGTCAT
The DNA here is from genome assembly GCF_003435125.1 of Clostridium sp. AM25-23AC. NCBI lineage: Bacteria > Bacillati > Bacillota > Clostridia > Eubacteriales > Clostridiaceae > Clostridium > Clostridium sp. AM25-23AC. The sequence goes on from NZ_QWGI01000001.1 coordinate 220,439, forward strand.
TGAGTTCCATGCCGCACCGGATGTTCTCACAGACTTTATTGAACTGGTAAGAAGCTTTGGTATTCTGGAGCTCCAGAGAACAGGTACGATCTGTATGGCGAAAGACTGATCTCATAAAAAAGAATGTGCCTTGGCACATTCTCGCGCCTCGCGCGGTCGCTTGCGACAATCTACATCTTCGCGCGAGTGCGCATCTTTGGCACGTTAGTGCCTGTTAAAAATGTCATGGAACCGCGCCTCAAAAAGGGATCTCCGGTTTCCATGACATTTTTTGTTTTCCTTATTTCCCGTATTCTTTCAACGTCTCAACGAGCAATTCCCAGAAACGATTCTTATCAAATTCCATCGCCATCTCGACATTCGGCTCTTTTCCGTCCGCATCCACCTGCTTTTCGTGGGAGAGATCCTCTTTCGGGTCCTCGCCCATATACTTTCTCCAGTCGCAGACGGTCATTCCGCGGGTGAATTCGCCCTTTGTCTCCACATCGATATGGACCATCAGGCTCTTTTTCACCACTGCCGGATCGATAAGCCAGCTCACGGTGCTGGCATCGCAGAGTTCAGAGTGACCATACATCTTTGCCGCAAAGGAAAGAAGGTCCGCACACACATCAGCAACCTTATTTCCGACGGCTCCCTGATCGATGACTATGAACTCCCTCAGACGTACCCACCGATCTCCGCGATTCCGGTGCCGCACACCGAATGCGGACGTCATGCTCTCACTTCCCTCGTAAAGATCGTAGAAGCGAAAGGAGGAAAAACCAAGCCTTTCACCGCACTCCCGGTTCTCACTGGTCTTTCCTCTGTAGGTGTGCCTTATCTGTTCAGTTCCCAGAAAGTAATCGTCGTTGGCAGTACAAATATGGACCGGTATCTGAACTTTGACCAACTGCCGCACACCGGAAAAGCAGTCCGCACCGCAAGTTCTGCCACCTATCCAGGCGGAAAATGCTTAAACCAGTCCGTGGGACTCTCACGGCTCGGTCATTTCTCCGTACCGATCAGCTGCATGGGGGACGATGTGGACGCGGATACGATCTTCGATTATCTTCACGGCTATACAATGGACAAGACCGGCTTAAAACGTTGCCGGAATGAGCAGACCGGACAGGCGTATATCTTCGTACAACAGGACGGAAACTCCATGATCTCCATCATGTCCGGTGCAAACAACGCCCTGACTCCACAGATCATTGCCCTCAATGAGGAACTTTTCGCGAATGCCCGCTGCTGCCTGATGCAGACGGAAGTCCCGACAGAAACACTTCTCACAGCATGCGAGATCTGTAAAGCTAAACACATCCGGACCGTTTTAAAGCCGAGCGCCTGTTCCGTGCTGCCGGATAAGCTTCTCTCCATGATCGACATGATCATTCCAAACCACAGCGAATTATTTGAGATCGTGCCGGATGCCGCAGATATCAACGAAGCCGTTGACCGTCTTCTTGATTCCGGAATCGGAACCGTGATCGTGACACTGGGGGCTGACGGTTCTTACATCAAGAGCCGGGAATTTGGCTGTGAATGCCGGATCCCTGCCAGGGACATTATCTCCATCGACAGTTCCGGTGCCTGCGACGCCTTTATCAGCGCCCTGGTCTCCTACATGATGTACGGATATGACCTCGTCACCTCCGCAAAGATCGCCACCTGCTCCGCTGCATTGGAGGTCACCCGTCAGGGAACTACATCCTCTCTGCCGGACAGACATACGCTGGAAGCTTATATTCATCAGGTGGAGCCGGAACTCCTCAACAAGCCTATAAGTTAAGATGTAAAAAATGCCCAGATATCCTTTCCAGGCAAAACTATCGACATTTTGCAGGAAAAATATCCGGGCATTTTTATTTTACAGACGCATATGCTCAAAAAGACCCCTGGGAAAATTTCCCAGGGGTCTCCTATGATCTTACGATCTCATTATATCCTATTTGTAACCTTTCTCATGAAGAGCAGCCTGTGCAGCAGCAAGTCTTGCGATCGGTACACGGAACGGTGAGCAGCTTACGTAGTTTAAGCCAACCTTGTGGCAGAACTCTACGGAAGACGGATCTCCACCGTGCTCGCCACAGATACCGCACTTCAACTCCGGACGTGTTGCGCGTCCTTCCTTAACTGCGAGCTCTACGAGACGGCCAACACCAGTCTGGTCAAGTCTTGCGAACGGATCAGACTCGTAGATCTTTGCTTTGTAGTAGGAATCAAGGAACTTGCCGGCATCATCACGGGAGAAGCCGAATGTCATCTGAGTCAGGTCGTTTGTACCGAAGGAGAAGAACTCAGCTTCCTCAGCGATCTGACCTGCAGTAAGAGCTGCACGCGGGATCTCGATCATTGTACCAATGTGGTACTGCATATCGGAGCCTTTCTCTTTCTTAACCTGCTCAGCAACTTCAACAACGATATCTTTCACGAATTTGAGCTCTTTCTTCTCGCCAACGAGCGGGATCATGATCTCCGGAATGATATCATATCCATCTTCTTCTTTTACTTCGATCGCAGCTTCCATGATCGCACGTGTCTGCATCTTTGCAAGCTCCGGATAGGTAACTGCAAGACGGCATCCACGATGACCCATCATCGGGTTGAACTCATGAAGCTCATCGCATTTCTTCTTGATCTCGTCAACAGTCTTGCCCATATCTTTTGCAAGCTCTGCCATCTCTTCCTCTGTCTTAGGAGTGAACTCATGCAGCGGCGGATCTAAGTAGCGGACTGTCATTGGTCTGCCCTCGAGTGCCTTGTACATAGCCTTGAAGTCGCCCTTCTGGTACGGAAGGAGTTTGCTTAATGCTTCCTCTCTTGCCTCTACTGTATCAGAAACGATCATTCTTCTTAAGTTGTGGATTCTCTCCGGATCGAAGAACATATGCTCAGTACGGCAAAGGCCGATGCCCTCTGCGCCAAGCTTAACTGCGTTCTTTGTATCAGCCGGTGTATCAGCGTTTGTGCGGACACCAAGTTTTCTGAAGGAGTCAGCCCAATCCATGATTCTCTTGAAGTTTCCGCCTACGGATGCTTCCTGAGTCTTGATATCACCGTTGTAGATCTTACCTGTTGTACCGTCTAAGGAGATGTAATCGCCCTCGTGGAAGGTATGTCCGCCGAGTGTGAATTCCTTCTTCTCCTCGTTGATCTTGATCTCACCGCAGCCGGATACACAGCAGGTACCCATACCACGTGCAACTACTGCTGCGTGGGATGTCATACCACCGCGGACTGTTAAGATACCCTGTGCAGCGTGCATTCCCTCGATATCCTCCGGGGATGTCTCAAGACGAACCAGGATCACTCTCTCGCCCTTGCCGCCGATACCAGCTGCCTTAGCGTCATCTGCTGTGAAGCAAACCTTACCAGCTGCAGCACCCGGGGAAGCCGGAAGAGCCTGTCCGATAACCTCGCCTGCCTTTAATGCAGCCGGATCAAAGGTCGGATGTAATAACTGATCGAGGGATTTCGCTTCGATTCTGCAAACTGCTTCCTCAGGAGTGATCTGTCCCTCATCAACTAAATCGCATGCGATCTGGATCGCAGCCGGAGCGGTTCTCTTACCATTACGTGTCTGTAAGAAGTAGAGCTTACCCTCCTCGATCGTGAACTCCATATCCTGCATGTCGTGGAAATGATTCTCAAGTTTCATAGCCAGTTCCATGAACTGCTTGTAGCACTCCGGAAGGTCTTTCTCAAGCTGGGAGATCGGCTGCGGTGTACGAACACCGGCAACAACGTCCTCGCCCTGTGCGTTGATCAGGTACTCACCAAAGATACCCTTCTCACCTGTGGATGGGTTACGTGTAAACGCAACACCTGTACCGGATGTCTCACCCTTGTTACCAAATACCATTGTCTGTACGTTTACTGCGGTACCCCAGTCGCCCGGAATATCGTTCATACGACGGTAAACGATCGCACGCGGGTTGTCCCAGGAACGGAATACAGCTTTCACAGCTCCCATTAACTGTTCCTTCGGATCCTGCGGGAACTCTTCGCCCTTCATAGCCTCTTTGTATACAGCTTTGAACTTCTCAGCAAGCTCCTTTAAATCGTTAGCGTCTAACTCTGTATCATAGTGAACGCCTTTTGCTTCCTTCATTTCGTCGATGATCTTCTCGAAGTAGGACTTCGGAACTTCCATAACGACGTCGGAATACATCTGGATGAATCTTCTGTAGGAGTCATATGCGAAACGCGGATTACCTGTCTTCTTTGCGAAACCTTCTACTGCTACATCATTTAAACCGAGGTTTAAGATGGTATCCATCATACCTGGCATAGATGCACGTGCACCGGAACGTACAGATACAAGTAACGGATCCTCGGTATCACCGAATTTCTTTCCGTTTACACCCTCGAGCCATGCTAAAGCTTCAAAAATCTGATCCTGGATCTCTTTTGTGATCTGTTTTCCGCTGTTGTAGTAGTCTGTGCAGGCTTCTGTTGTTACTGTGAATCCCTGCGGGATCGGCATGCCAAGATTTGTCATCTCCGCAAGGTTGCAGCCTTTGCCGCCGAGAAGATTTCTCATTGCCGCGCTGCCTTCTTCAAACTTATAAACCCACTTTGCCATAAGTTGTTATTCCTCCTAGAATTTAGTTTAGACTAAGATGTCTATATTGCCCTCATCTCTTTGCTCCCCTGCAATACTTCCGCTCCCCCATCACGTAACTCCGGTTTGGAAATATCGCACAAAAAAATCGAGTGTCGGAAAAAAGGCCTGTACATATTATAAGGGATGTTGCCAAAAATTGCAACATCCCTTTATAAAAGTTTCGTGATTTTTTCACATATTTCTGTAAATTTCCGTCGTTTTTCTTGGTCAAAATTGTACACAATTTTCTTTTAATTTAGTACAATTTACCAGTGAGCACTGCCAGGAGGATACCAAGAACCGCTCCCGCAACTACCTGTAGCGGCGTATGTCCCACATATTCTTTCAGTTTTTCCTGGAGAAAAACTCCGTCTAAATTCAGGATATTCTCAAAGAAAACGCTGTTCAACAGTTTTGCCTGTTTTCCGGTCTCCCGCCTTACGCCCATCGCGTCGTACATTACGATCATCGAGAGAACAAAGCTGATGGCAAATTCAAAGCTTCCCACTCCGTACTTCATTCCGGATGCCGTCGTAAGCGCACAGACCGTCGCTGAATGGGAACTCGGCATTCCTCCGGAGCCGAAGATCCGCTCCGGATTAAAAGACTTATTAATCACCATATCGATCACGGTCTTTAAAAACTGCGCCACTGTCCATCCGAGCACTGCACTGATCAGTATCTGGTTTCCCAGAAATTCATTCCACATTGTCATGTTTTCCTCTTTTATGTCAGTATTTCCAAGTCATTTTAGTATCCGATCAGCCAGTCATATAATTCCTGATACTTTCCGGCAGACGTCTTCCAGGAGAAGTCCACAGCCATCGCCCGGTCAACGATCTTATTCCATTCCCGCTTCTTATCGTAGTAAATATGCTTCGCATAGCGGATAATATTCAACATCTCGTGGGCATTGTAGTTCGCGAAGGAGAATCCTGTTCCTGTTCCCTCGAACTCATTGTACGGCCATACCGTATCCTTTAAGCCGCCTGTCTCGCGGACGATCGGCACCGTTCCGTAGCGGAGCGCCATGAGCTGGCTCAAACCGCACGGCTCAAATAAGGACGGCATCAGGAACGCGTCGCAGGCCGCGTAGATCTTGTGGGACAGCGGCTCGGAGTAGTATATCTGCGCTGATACGCGGTCATGATATTTCCAGTCGTAATGGCGGAACATATTCTCATAGTTCTCGTCTCCGGTTCCAAGAACGACCAGCTGCACATCATCCGTACAGATCTCGTCCATCACGCACTGGATCAGGTCCAGACCTTTCTGGTTCGTGAGTCTTGAGACGATACCGATCATGAACTTCTTATCGTCCTTCGCGAGACCAAGCTCTTCCTGAAGCGCGCGTTTATTTTTCACTTTCTCTTTTCTGAAATTTTTCGCGTTGTAATTCTGAACGATATCCGGATCCGTCTCCGGGTTGAAGACATCATAGTCGATACCGTTTACAATCCCACGGAGATCGCCGGATCTCGCCCGCATAAGTCCGTCAAGCCCTTCTCCGTAGAACGGGGTCTTGATCTCCTCCGCGTAGGTGTTGCTGACCGTCGTGATCGCGTCGGCATACACAAGACCGCCCTTCAACATATTTCCGTCTTTGTATGCCTCTAACTTATCCGGTGTAAAGAAGTAGTCCGGGAGTCCCGAGAATCTCTGGATCGTCTTTACATCCCACACGCCTTGGAATTTCAGGTTGTGGATCGTCATGACGGACTTGATTCCGCGGAAAAACTCTCCCTCTCCGAATCTTCCCTTTAAATATACAGGGATCAGTCCAGTCTGCCAGTCATGGCAGTGGATCACATCCGGTCTCCATCCGATCACAGGAAGTGCGGATAACGCTGCCTGTGAGAAAAATGAAAATTTTTCCAGGTCATAATACCAATCACCATATGGCTTATCGCCCCAGAAATAACTCTCATTATCGATAAAATAGAAGGTGATCCCTTCATATACATATTCAAGAATTCCGACATAACGGCTCTGTCCCAGGTAATCCATATAAAAATGATTTACATAAGTAAGATTGCTCAAAAATTTATCCTTGATACAGAGATACTTCGGGATCATGACCCGCACATCAAAATATTCTTTATCAAAACATTTCGGTAAGGATCCCACAACATCGGCAAGTCCGCCGGTCTTGATAAAAGGTACAGCCTCGGAAGCGACAAACAATATTTTCTTCATGATAACCCATCCTTCCACTTTTTGCTCCATGGCAGGGAAAATCCGCAAAAATGCCATGCCCCGCTATTAGATTCAGTATAACACATCCCTCGGAAATTAGAAAGTGGGTCTTTTTGCTTTTTCAGATTTTTCAGATTTTTCAGATACGTTTATAATCCAGTCGAATTTTGTCTGCAATCAGCGCAATAAATTCAGAATTTGTCGGTTTCCCCTTGCCGCCGTTCACCGTGTATCCAAAGAGGCTGTTCAGGGTATCAAGCTCTCCTCTGCCCCAAGCAACCTCAATGGCATGGCGGATGGCGCGCTCCACGCGGCTCGGTGTCGTCTTGTGGGTCTTCGCGATGGTCGGATAAAGGATCTTCGTGACAGAGGACAGCATCTCCGTATCCCGGACGGACATGATGATGGCATCTCTCAGATACTGGTATCCTTTAATATGGGCCGGAATTCCGATTTCATGCAGCATCTGGGTCACATCCGTCTCGAGATTCTGTTCTATATAGGTCTCTTTATCAAGATACGGCTGTACCTTCTTCACATCCGTATGTACCGCACCTGCCGCTTTTATCCGACCGCGACAGACTCTGTGGATCTTATCCAGAATAATATCCCTGTTGAAGGGCTTCATAATATAATAATTAGCTCCGAGCCGGAACGCGTCCTCTGTCACATCCTGGCTGCTGGCCGCCGTCACCATGATGAAGGACGGGTGGTTCTTCATCTGCGTGTTGTTTTTTACTTTTTCCATGACGGAAATTCCGTCCAGTCTCGGCATGATCACATCCATGAGAACAATATCCGGATTCGTGCGGACGATCATGTTGTACGCGTCCTCGCCATTATCCGCCTTCCCAACTACATGGATCCCATCTTCTTTTTCCAGAATTTCGCCAAGTAAATTCAAAGTCTGTCTGTTGTCATCTGCAATCGCAATGGATAATTCTGCCATAATGCTCCTCCTGTAACACATAAAGTTTCTTTTTCGGTCATTTTCCCCGTTCCGGCCGGGCGTCTGACATGATATTTTTCTTTTTGAGCATCCCCGGTAGGAATATAGACATTATAGTATTGCCCCCTTGTCGAATCCAATCCGAAATAGGTGTACAATTTCAAAATCATTCGTGATTTTTCGTTATTTTACGAGCTTTGTATCTATTTTTATCACTATATCTTCTTTTCTTAACATTCTTTAACAGCAGACATGTTAAAAAGAATGTGCCTTGGCACATTCTCGCGCCTCGCGCGGTCGCTTGCGACGATCTACATCTTCGCGCGAGTATGCATCTTTGGCACGTCAGTGCCTTTTTATGTAACGGGGAATTCCTCGGAATTTCCCGTTACATAAAAAAGACCCGACATGTTTCCATACCGGGTCTTCTCGTATTCTGTCGTTTTTATTTGATCGTGAGCAGGTAATTCGCAAACTGCTGCGCTGTACGGCCGGAAAGTCCGCCACCGCGCATCTCGAAACGGTTCGCCTCGTAGCAGATCTCCTCATCAGTCATAACCTCCGGAGTGATGCCCGCGCGTCTCGCGAGAGCCACTGCCATCTCGTTGAACCCTTCCTTGTTCGGCTTCGCGTAGAAGATAGAAAGGCCAAACCGGTTGACCAGGGAGAGCTTCTCCTCCATGGTGTCGGAGCGGTGCAGATCCTCGCTGTGTTCCATGTCCTCTCTGTCCTTCCACGTCTCCTTGATGAGGTGACGGCGGTTGGATGTGGCGTAGATCAGCACGTTGTCCGGCTTTGTCTCGACTCCGCCCTCGATAACAGCCTTTAAGAACTTGTACTCGATCTCAAACTCCTCGAAGGAGAGATCATCCATGTAGATGATGAACTTGTAGTTGCGGTTCTTGATCTGGGCGATGATCGTGGAAAGATCCTTAAACTGATGCTTGTAGATCTCGATCATGCGCAGGCCCTGGGGGTAGAACTGGTTGACGATGGCCTTGATGCTGGTGGATTTACCGGTACCGCTGTCGCCGAATAACAGCACGTTGTTCGCCGCTTTTCCGTCACAGAATGCCTGGGTGTTCTCCACGAGTTTCTTCTTTTGGAGCTCGTAGCCGATGAGGTCATCCAGCATAACGGTATCCATGTTGTTGATCGGCAGGAAGCGGATGGATCCGTCCTTGTTCTCAGCAATGCGGAATGCCTTGTTGAGTCCGAACATGCCGACACCGTAATCTTTGTAGAACTCCGTCACATACTGGAAGAAATCTGCGCCTGACTCGGCCGTCTCAAGCTTCTCGCTTAAGTTTCTCACTTTCTCGCTGACATTTTTATTGTACATCAGCTCTTTTTTGCGGATTGCCTGGTAGTGGGTCAGCTGTGTGAAGCAATCGATGGAGAGTTCTTTCTCCAGCCAGGAAAAATCGTAATCGAACAGTTCCTTGAACATGTCGAAATCGTGGGTCACAAAGTTGTTGACCGTTCCTTCCTGAGCCCCCATCTTCTCACAGACGAGGCTGAACGGATTCTCATTCGTGATCAGGAGGAATGTCAGGTAGTTGTGCCATAAGTTCTTGTCAAAAGCGTAGTCTGTGGCAACCGTCAGAAGATTCTTCACCTGGTGGAAAACGCGGCCTCTGAGCGCCGCCTTCGTCTCTGTTCCATCTTTCAGTTTCTCACAGATATCCGCAAGCTGCCAGAGGATCGAGTCTTCCGGCAGGCTGCCGTATACGAGCAGGTTTGATACGATCTCGTTCATATAGTTTCCTCTCTTTCCGGGGATTTTTCCGAAACCTGGCAGCCTTCAGAAACTGCCGTATGGCATTTTCCGTCAGGTACCTGGTAAAAAGGCGGCGCAGCTTCCAAAATAAGCCCGCCGCCTTTTATATATCATGCGATACCAGGGTTCCAAGATCAAAAAGCCTTTTGCAAACAAGCTTGCCAAAGGCCTTCCGACCTTTTGACCCTAGGTATCAAATTACTCTACGATAGCACCCTTATCCGCAGAGGATACGTTCTTCGCATAGCGTTTTAAGTATCCTGTCAGCTTCTTCGGCTCGCGGATCTTCATGGTCTTTTTTCTCTCTTCCATCTCTTCATCGGAAACAAGCAGCTTTAAGCTGTAGTTCGGGATGTCAATAGCGATCTTGTCGCCGTCTTTGATGTAAGCGATCGGGCCGCCTGCGGCTGCCTCCGGGGAGATATGTCCGATAGCTGCACCGCAGGATGCTCCTGAGAAACGTCCGTCTGTAAGAAGAGCAACGGTTGTGTCAAGCTTCATACCAACGATCGCGGATGTCGGAGAAAGCATCTCTCTCATTCCCGGACCGCCTGCCGGACCCTCGTAACGGATGACAACGATGTCGCCCGGAACGATCTTTCCAGCGTAGATTGCTGCGATCGCCTCTTCCTCGGAATCAAAGCACTTTGCGGTACCGGTGTTGACTAACATCTCCGGTTTTACAGCGGAACGTTTTACGATCGCACCGTTCGGAGCCAGGTTTCCGAAAAGAACAGCAAGTCCGCCGGTCTTTGTGTACGGGTTGTCTAACGGACGGATAACTTCCGGATTGCGGTTTTCAGCACGGGCAACATTCTCAGCAACCGTCTTTCCTGTTACAGTCTTGCAGTCTCCGTGGATCATTCCTGCGTCGAGAAGTTCTTTTAATACTGCGGAGATTCCGCCTGCTTCCAGGAGATCCTGCATGTGGTGATGTCCAGCCGGTGCGAGGTGGCACAGGTTCGGAGTCTTCTCACTGATCTCGTTGATCATGTGAAGATCAAGAGAGATATCAGCCTCATGGGCGATTGCAAGAAGGTGGAGTGCAGAGTTGGTGGAGCATCCGAGGGCCATATCGGTTGTCAGAGCGTTCTCGAATGCAGCCGGTGTGATGATGTCGCGCGGACGAACATCGTCAGCTAAAAGCTTCATAACCTGCATACCTGCAGTCTTTGCGAGACGGACACGCTCAGCGTATACAGCCGGGATCGTACCATTTCCCGGAAGACCGAGGCCAAGAACCTCTGTTAAGCAGTTCATGGAGTTTGCCGTGAACATACCGGAACAGGAACCGCAGCCCGGGCAGGAGCTTCCCTCGATCTCAGCGAGTTCTTCGTCGTTGATCAGATTTGCCTTTCTGGCACCAACTGCCTCGAATACAGTATTTAAATCTCTCTGGTTGATGGAGAGCATCGGACCGCCGGATACGAAGATACACGGAAGGTTCAGACGCATTGCTGCCATTAACATACCCGGAACGATCTTATCACAGTTCGGGATGAATACGAGTGCGTCGAAGCAGTGTGCCTTTACCATACATTCGATGGTATCTGCGATCAGCTCACGGGAGCTTAAAGAGAAATGCATTCCATCATGGCCCATGGCGATACCATCGCAGACACCGATGGTATTGAACTCCATCGGTGTTCCACCTGCTGCAAGGACGCCGTCCTTTACGGCACGGGCGATAGTCTGTAAGTGCATATGTCCCGGTGCTACTTCATTGAAAGAGTTTACAACGCCGATAAACGGGCGGCGCATCTGCTCATCGTTATATCCGTCTGCCTTTAAAAGGGAACGATGCGGCGCATGCTCTACACCGGCTTTTACTTTATCTGAATTCATGATTTTTCTCCTTATGAAATCCAGAGCCAGGCGGTGATGCCTGGCCCTGAAGATTTTTTTAGGGTTTCGCTGCCCCGCAGTGCCACACTCGCGGACTTGCGTCCGCGAGTGCGCGGGCATTCGCCCTATGAATCCGCCGGCAAAGATTCACTTATGTGCAAGCACAACAGGAATCTTTCCTCGTCGGATTCGCTGCCCCGCAGTGCCACACTCGCGGACTTGTGTCCGCTCGTGCGCGGGCATTCGCCCTATGAATCCGCCGGCAAAGATTCACTTATGTGCGAGCACAACGGGAATCTTTCCTCGTCGGATTCGCACTGCTCATTGCTATCGCGACTATTTAGCCTCGTCAAGATCCTGTGTCTGCTTCCAGCCCATCTTTGCTCTTAACTCGCGGCCTGTCTTAGCTGCAAGTGTATCAGCGTGTGCTGCTCTTGCTGCGTTGAACATGGTTCTGCCAACCTGGTTCTCAAGGATCCAGTTCTTAGCGAATGTGCCATCCTGGATCTCTGTTAATACCTGCTTCATAGCCTTCTTCGCTTCGTCGCCGATGATTCTCTTACCGCTTACGTAATCACCATACTCAGCTGTATCAGAGATGGAGTATCTCATTCCCTCGAAACCAGCGTTGAAGATCAGGTCTACGATCAGTTTCATCTCGTGGATGCACTCGAAGTATGCGTTCTCCGGCTTGTAACCAGCTTCTACAAGTGTGTTGAAACCAGCTTCCATTAATGCGCAAACGCCGCCGCAGAGAACTGCCTGCTCACCGAAGAGGTCTGTCTCTGTCTCTTCCTTGAATGTTGTCTCAAGGATACCGCCTCTTGCTCCGCCGATGCCTGCAGCGTATGCCTTAGCAACTTCCATGGAGTTTCCGCTCGGATCCTGCTCAACAGCTACGAGGCACGGAACGCCCTTGCCGCCAACATACTGGGAACGAACGGTGTGGCCCGGTCCTTTCGGAGCGATCATGATAACATTAACGTCTGCCGGCGGAACGATCTGTTTGAAGTGGATATTGAAGCCGTGAGCGAATGCAAGTGTCTTGCCTGCTGTAAGGTTGTCCTTGATATCTTTCTTGTAGAGAGCTGCCTGCTTCTCATCGTTTACAAGGATCATGATGATATCTGCTACCTTTACAGCGTCTGCTGTGAGCATAACTGTGAAGCCGTCTTCTTTTGCCTTTGCTGCGGACTTGGAGCCCTCGTAAAGACCTACTACTACATCCACACCGGAATCTCTTAAGTTCAGAGCGTGTGCATGACCCTGGGAACCGTAGCCGATAACAGCTACTTTCTTTCCGTCAAGAAGTGATAAGTTACAATCTCTCTCATAATACATGGTTGCCATAGTTTTTCTTCTCCTTATTCTTCATTGTGATCGACACGTAATGTGTTGTCTATTCCTAAACCGATCGCGATCTCTCCCGACCGGCTAAGTTCTAATATACCAAAACCTCTGACTTTTTCAATAAACGATTCAACTTTTTTGCTGTCTCCGGTAATCTCGGCTGTCAGATGCTCTTCACCGAAGTCTACGACTTTTCCGCCGTACTCGTTGATCAGATCCAGTACCTGATGTTTGCTGGAACCTCTGTGGGTTCCTGTCAGGTGCATTTTGATGTACATATGCTGGGCAAATACGGTGTTTTCCGGTTCCAAAAGTGTTACGGCACGGACATCGATGAGTTTTTCCAGCTGACGGACCACCTGGTCCTTCATATATTCATCTCCTGTGGAGACGATGGTGATCCGCGTATAATTCGGATCATCCAGCGTACCTGCGGAGATATTATCGATATTATAGCAGCGCTTTGCGTAAAGACCGGCGATGCGGTTTAAAACGCCGAAGCGGTTGTTTACGATCATGGCGACCGCAAACTTCTCAACTTTGTTTTCCATGGTCACCTTATCCTTCCACAATCATGTCTTTGATGGATCGTCCCGGCGGGATCATCGGCAGGACTTTCTCATCCATATCAATGTGACAGTCGATCAGCACCGGTCCCTGGGATTTGTCGGCTACGTCGAGAGCTTTCTTTAGATCCTCCATCGTGTAGACCGCGTATCCGTCAGCGCCGAATGCTTTCGCCAGAGCCGGAAAGTCCGTCTTTCTGTCCAGAATCGTCTGGGAATAGTGACAGTCGTAGAAAATTGTCTGCCACTGTCTTACCATTCCGAGGACATCATTGTCGAAAATGACAATGGTGATCGGAAGCTCCTGGCTTACCGCCGTTGCCATCTCGTTTAAGTTCATTCCGAAGCTTCCGTCTCCGGTGAAGAGAACGGTTCTTCTGCCTCTCGCTGCGATGCATCCGCCGATGGCTGCACCGAGACCGTATCCCATGGTTCCGAGACCGCCGGAAGTGAGAAGCGTATGCGGCTTTTCAAACGGATAGAACTGCATGGTCCACATCTGGTGCTGTCCCACGTCGGTAGCGACCACTGTGTCCTCGGTGCAGTGCTTGTGGACTTCCTCGATGATGGCTTCCGGTCCGTAAGGTTTCGGTGCCGGGAGGATCATCTCGTTCTTGTAGCCCTCAAGCTCGTTCACCCACTCCGGATGCCTTTCCTCTGGGAGTTCTTCCAGGATCTTATCGAGGATCTCCTTCACATCGCCCCAGAGGCTCACGTCAGGACTGACGTTCTTTCCGATCTCCGCACGGTCGATATCGATATGGACCGTCATACATTTCTTTGTATACTCGTTTAAGTCACCTGTTGCGCGGTCGGAGAATCTTACGCCGACTGCTAAAAGCAGGTCACATTCGGACTGTGCCTTGATAGACGGATATTTTCCGTGCATGCCGCACATTCCAAGGTTTAACGGGTAGGATGCCGGAACTGATGTGATTCCCATCATGGAAAGACCGATGGCCGCATCCACTCTCCTGGAGAGTTCCAGAACTTCTTTCTGGGCTCCTGCTGCCACAACACCGCCACCCGCGTAGATAAACGGCTTTTTCGCCTTTTTGATCATCTCTACGACCTCGTCGATGCTGCTGCACTCGGACCTTCTCGGCTTTTTCACAACGCTCGGAACCTTTAAGTCCTCAAAATATTCATATTCCGCGGACTGGACGTTCTTAGGGATATCGATGAGAACCGGTCCCTTACGTCCGGAGTTTGCGATCTCGAAGGCCTCGATGATCGTTCTCTGAAGATCCTTGATGTCGCGGACCATGAAGTTGTGTTTTACTACCGGCTGTGTAATTCCGACGATATCCACCTCCTGGAAAGAATCCTTTCCGAGACTGTTTACCGCGACGTTTCCTGTGATCGCGACCATCGGTACGGAATCGAGGTAGGCATTCGCGATCCCTGTCACAAGATTGGTAGCACCGGGACCGCTTGTCGCCAGGACCACGCCGGTCTTTCCGCTTGCTCTCGCATATCCGTCAGCGGCATGGGCAGCTCCCTGCTCGTGGGCCGTTAAGACATGTCCGATGCGGTCAGACGCAAGATAGAGTTCATTGTAGATATCAAGTACTGCTCCCCCCGGATATCCGAAGATCACTCTCACGCCCTGATGGATCAGCTCTTCCACCAGGATCCGCGCTCCGTTCATTTTCATAGCTGTTTTCCCCTCATCTTATTTCTCACAGGAATGTCCGGCTCTGTCAGACATTCCCGCCTTTTTCTTTTCTGGCACGGACAAATGTCCGTATTAAAATTCAGGTATAAAAAAGCCTTACAGCGTTACACTGTAAGGCTTTGCTTTCTTTCGTAACTTGTTCTTTCAAGTTTCTATCAGGCAATCCCGGATTCAGTATAACGCAAATAAGCATTCCCGTCCACGACGATAATGCTGACGATAATTCGAATCACGACTGCGAGTAGAATAAGATTCGTCATATCTTTGCGTCTCCTTTCCAGTTGCCTTTCAGCAATGTTGCTATGTTTTATTATAAGCACTTTGTCAGAAATTGCAAGTAGTTTCTTTTTATAGCTTGTATGAACCAGAGTTATGTAACATCGCTGGCTCGTCAGTGCCTTTTTGTTTAACTGGGAATTCATCGGAGTTCCCAGTTAAAAGAAAAAGCTCTGCAGGCACCGGGATTTCCCCGGTCTGCAGAGCTGCTCCTATTTCAAATTATTTTTTTACAGTTTTGAGTATCCATACGGATTGATCAGCGCATCCAGTTTCTTTCCTTCCTTACATAACGGGCAGTTTCTGTAATCGCTGTACTGGTAATCCGGAACATCTTTTAATCCGAATACCGACTTGATCGGAATTCCGTTGACATTCTCAAGCGCGCTGAATACTGCGGAGATCCCCTGAATAATTCCTCCATAGTACTGGACACCCTCGATCGCCTTGTTGATCGTCAGACCTGTTGTCACGGTCGCGGTGAGGATCAGCACATTCTTTCCGTTGATCATTGCGCGGTAATTGTCCTTAAACACGATCTGGCTATTGCTGTTGAACTCCGGTTTGATAACGTAGATCGTCTTGTGGGCGTTCTTCGACATGAAACCGCCTTTTGTCAGCTCCTGCGCAAGAAGTGTTCCGATCACTTCGGTCCCTTCCATGCATACGATTGTATCGACGATCATATCGTACAGATACATATGTACGAGTGCCTGGGCAATTCCTCCCGCCTCACTCAGACGGCTCTTTACCGTCGTCAGGTCAAAATAGTAATTCGTGTGGGCATGATTCGTTGCAAAATGTCCCTTTACGATTTTTAACGGGGTATCTGTACCGGTCGTCTGAATTTTGTCATACTTTAACTCCATACACGATCCTCCTTATTCAAATCTCACGTTTACTGTTATTTGACTATATTATACCGAATTTTCAGATACTATTCAAGGAATTTTCCTGTTTTTCATCAGGTTTTTCGTCACTGTTTACGCCTTGCGCAAACAGTAACGTTTTTTCTCCCTGTTTTTCTACCACGCAAGGACCTCATGTCCGGTCTCTGTCACGAGTACCATGATCTCCCTCTGGGCAGACGGAAGCCTGTCATCGGTATAGATCGTCCAGCCGTTGCTGTCATCCACAAAGATATCCGGACGGCCCATATTGATCATCGGCTCGATGGTGAAGATCATCCCCGGTGCCATAAGCATCTCCTCGCCCCGTCTTGTCACATAGCTTACAAACGGATCTTCATGGAACTCAAGACCGACACCGTGGCCGCCGACTTCCTCGACAATGGTGTATCCGTTCTTCTTCGCATAGTCATGGACTGCCTGCCCCATATCTCCTAAGAATCCCCACGGTTTTACCTGTTCAAAACCTTTTTCCACAGCTTCGTTCGTGACACGGACAAGTTTTTCCTTTTCCGGATCCACGTTGCCGATCAGGAACATTCTGGACGAATCAGAGAAATATCCGTGAAGGATCGTGGAGACATCCACGTTGATGATATCGCCGTCTTTTAAGACAACATCCCCGGACGGGATTCCGTGGCACACCTGATCATTGATGGAGGTGCACACGCTCTTCGGGAATCCCTCATAATTTAACGGTGCCGGAATCCCGCCGTGCTTTGTCGTAAAGTCGTATACCCACTGGTCGATCTCCTCCGTGGTAATTCCCGCTCTGATGTGCTCCGCCACATAGTCAAGGACTGCTACATTCAGTTTTCCGCTCTCACGGATCCCCTCGATCTGTGCCGGTGTCTTGATGATCTTATGGGACGGAACCTCGTGGCCTGCAAAGCGGGCACGACTGATCTTCTGGTCAAATGCCATATGGCACTCACAATATGGCTTCCCGCTTCCACACCAGCATGGATCATTTTTTCCGATTCTGCGAAACATAATTTTTCCTCTTTTCTATCTGTTTTTACATTTCTGTACTGTACGGGATTTTCCCTAAAAAAGAATATGCCTGACACATTCTCGCGCCTCACGCGGTCGTGTGCGGCAATCTACATCTTTTCGTGTTTGCACATTAGAAAATCCCTGTCCGTGTACAGGAATTGCGTTTGCGAATTCTTTTATTTTCCTGTATAATATCCTTATCTATCATAACGTCGGAGACTCTGTTTGTCAAATAAGTCTCCTGAGAAAATATGCCGTTAATATCACGGCGTGGATTTTCCGGACTGAAAATCCCCCGCGTTGCAGAGGCGGCTGTAAAGAAAGTGAGGAATTTACATGAACGTACTGATCACCGGGTTCGACCCCTTCGGCGGAGAGCCGATCAATCCGGCATGGGAAGCCGTAAAAGCCATGAAAGACGAGATTGCCGGAGCAAAGATCACGAAGCTGCAGATCCCGACCGTTGTCAATAAATCCATTGCGAAAGTCCATGAAAAGATGATGGAACTCCACCCGGATATCGTCATCAGCATCGGTCAGGCCGGCGGACGGTTCGGCGTGACTCCGGAGCGTGTTGCGATCAATGTAACAGATGCAAGGATCCCGGATAACGAAGGAAACCAGCCCATCGATGAACCGATCTTTGCAGATGGAGATGCCGCTTATTTCTCCAATCTTCCGGTGAAGGCGATGGTTCAGGAGATCCGAAATGCCGGTTATCCTTCTACCCTCTCCAACACCGCAGGAACCTATATCTGCAACCATGTCATGTACGGAATTTTATACTATATCCAAAAGGAATCTCCAAATGTACGCGGCGGCTTTATCCACGTTCCGTATGCCGTTTCCCAGGTTGTCAATAAACCGGCGACCCCGTCTATGGCCATTGCGGATATTACGGCTGCATTGGAAGCGGCGGTGAAGGCGGCTGTTGAATATGAGCAGGATATCAAAGTGATTGGAGGAGAAACACACTAAAAAATCATTTCTGTCGCATAAAATAGAATCCTGCTTTGCAGGATTCTCCGCCTGCGGCGGGTCGCGTTAGCGACATCATTCCATTCCGCCGCAGTGCGATCCCCCCGGAGGGATTTTTTGCTCTATAGGAATCACTGCTTTCACGCTTTAATGTAACGTACTCTTTCCTATAGAGCAAAAAAACTTCATCTTCGGAAGTTTTTCAGGCTGTGATATCAGTCTGAACAACTCCAAGGATGAAGTTTTTCTTTTATCCGGGTTCCGGACTGCCTTTCGAGGCACCCGCCCGGAATCCGGTTTTCTGATTATTCTTTTGTTC
This sequence comes from Clostridium sp. AM25-23AC, assembly GCF_003435125.1. Lineage (NCBI taxonomy): Bacteria > Bacillati > Bacillota > Clostridia > Eubacteriales > Clostridiaceae > Clostridium > Clostridium sp. AM25-23AC. The sequence continues at coordinate 238,871 of NZ_QWGI01000001.1, forward strand.
CTCTCTCCGCAGACGCGTTGAGCTTTCCGTCGACCACGTCGATCCTGATCGTATCTCCGGTATGGACGCCATCCGACAGGATCAAGCGGGCTGCCAGAGTCTCTACATTCTTCTGCAGATATCTCTTAAGCGGTCTTGCGCCGTATACCGGATCATAACCGTTGTCTACGATAAACTGCTTTGCAGTATCGGAAAGTGCAACCACAAGCTCTTTATCCGCCAGACGCTTGTTGATATCGGCAACAAGCAGATCGATGATGCTTCCGATGTTGTTCTTTGTAAGCGGCTTGAAGAGGATCGTCTCATCAAGACGGTTTAAGAACTCCGGACGGAAGTGGGCACGCAGATCGTTCATGACCTCAGCCTTTGCCTCCGGCTTAATATCACCGTTCTCATCGATACCGTCAAGCAGATACTGGGAACCGATATTGGAGGTCAGGATAATGATCGTATTCTTGAAATCAACGGTCTTGCCCATGGAATCTGTGATACGTCCATCATCGAGGACCTGAAGCAGAACATTGAATACATCCGGATGTGCCTTCTCGATCTCATCGAACAAAACGACACAATACGGTTTTCTGCGGACTGCCTCTGTCAGCTGACCGCCCTCATCGTATCCGACATATCCTGGCGGCGCTCCGATCAGACGGGATACGGAGTATTTCTCCATGTATTCACTCATATCGATCCGGACCATGTTGTTCTCATCATCGAACAGACTTGCCGCAAGTGTCTTTGCAAGCTCTGTCTTGCCGACACCGGTAGGTCCCAGGAACAGGAAGGAACCGATCGGCTTTGTCGGATCCTTGATCCCGGCTTTGGAACGGATGATCGCGTCTGTAACCTTCTCAACTGCCTCATCCTGACCGACAACACGTTTGTGGAGCTCATCGTCCAGATGAAGGGTCTTGTTTCTCTCACTTTCCGTGAGTTTTGCAACCGGGATACCGGTCCAGCGGGAGATGATCCTTGCGATCTCGTCCTCGGTCACGCTCTCGTGAACAAGGCTCAGATCTGTATTCTTGACCTTCTCCTCCTCTTCCTTCAGCTCTTTTTCAAGCTGCGGGAGTTTGCCGTATTGGAGTTCTGCTGCCTTATTCAGGTCGTACTTCTGCTGTGCATCCTGGATCTGACGATGGACTGCCTCGATCTCCTCACGGATGGAGGAAAGCTTATCAACCGTCGCCTTTTCGTTCTGCCACTGGGCCTTCTGAGTCGCGAACTGGTCATGGAGCTCCGCCAGCTCCTTCTGAAGATCCGCAAGGCGTTCCTGGCTTAAATGGTCTGTCTCTTTCTTAAGAGCCGCCTCCTCGATCTCCAGCTGCATGATCTTTCTGGAGAGTTCATCCAGCTCCGTCGGCATGGAATCGAGCTCCGTCTTGATCATTGCGCACGCTTCATCCACGAGGTCGATAGCCTTATCCGGAAGGAAACGATCGCTGATATAACGGTTGGAAAGGGTTGCCGCCGCTACAAGCGCGGAATCGGTGATCTTTACGCCATGATAAACCTCATAACGGTCCTTCAGTCCACGAAGGATCGAAATCGTATCCTCGACTGTCGGCTCATCGACCATAACCGGCTGGAAACGACGTTCCAGAGCCGGATCCTTCTCAATATATTTCCGGTACTCATCCAGCGTCGTCGCACCGATACAGTGCAGCTCACCACGGGCAAGCATCGGCTTTAACATATTGCCGGCATCCATGGAGCCTTCCGTCTTTCCGGCTCCGACGATGGTGTGAAGCTCATCAATGAACAAAATAATCTGTCCCTCGCTCTTTCTCACCTCATCGAGAACGGCTTTTAAACGTTCCTCAAACTCACCACGGTATTTCGCTCCCGCAACAAGGGCACCCATATCCAGTGAGAATAATTTCTTGTCTTTTAAGCCCTCCGGCACATCGCCGCGGACGATACGCTGTGCAAGACCTTCTACAACGGCGGTCTTACCAACACCGGGTTCACCGATGAGGACCGGGTTGTTTTTCGTTTTTCTGGAAAGGATCCGGATCACGTTTCGGATCTCGGCGTCACGGCCGATCACCGGGTCCATCTTCTGGTCTCTTGCCTTTTCTACAAGGTCAGAACCGTATTTATTTAAGGTATCGTAGGTTGCCTCCGGATTATCACTGGTAACTCTCTGGTTGCCGCGGACCGTGGACAGAGCCTGTAAGAATTTATTCCGGTCGATCCCATAAGTACGGAACAGTTCCTTCATAGCCTTGTTCGGCTGTTTTAACAGGCATAAGAACAAATGCTCGACGGAAACATATTCGTCTCCCATCGCCTTTGCCTCGTCCTCGGCGTCGATCAGGACTTTATTGAGGTCCTGAGTCAGATAAACCTGTCCGCCTCCGGATACCTTCGGCAGCTTCTTAAGTGCTGCTTCCGCCTCATCCGCAAACTGCTCACCGGAGATTCCCATTTTTGTGATCAGTTTTAAGATCAGGCTGTCATCTAACTTTAACAGACTCACCAGGAGATGTTCCTGGTCGATCTGCTGATTTCCATATTCATAAGCCAGCTTCTCGCAGTTCTGGACTGCTTCCACTGATTTCTGTGTAAATTTGCTGATATTCATGATCGCAAGCCTCCCTTCAATTCTGAAGTACTTGTTGTGTTTGTTGTCAGTAATACCGCCCAGTGAAATTCTCATCCGCCGGGCGGCTTAATCTTTCAGATACGTGGCAGCTCCGCATACATTTCTGTATCGTTACCGCTCAGGGCTGTCAGATCACCCCTCGATGGAAATGTGCTTCGGACCTTCAACCTTCTTCTCTTCCTCTTTCGGAATCGATACGCTCAGGATACCGTTTTCGAATTTTGCCTTAATCTCCTCTTCCCGGATCTCCTCGCCAAGATAGAAGGTTCTGCTCAGAGCACCTGCATAACGTTCCTTGCGGATGTATTTGCCTTTCTTATCTTCCTCGTCCTTATCAAGACCTTTCTCGGCACTGACGGTCAGATAACCATCCTTCAGTTCGATCTGGATCTCATCTTTCTTAAATCCCGGAAGATCGATATCAAGCTCATACGTCTTTTCTGTCTCTCTGACATCTGTCTTCATCAGTCTGGATACATTCTTACCATACAGCGGATCCTTCTTTTCTGTAAAGAACTTCTCATCAAACGGGAACATATTATCAAATAAACTTTCTCCAAAAATACTCGGCATATACATAAATCATTCCTCCAATCAGAATTCCTGTTTTCTTGTTTGTCATCTATCTGAAAGAACTTCAGAAGATTTTCCAATCTTGGGAACTCCTTGAGATCCTTTGATTTTTTCTCTCTTCCTTTGTTCTGCATGTAATATAACACATATTATTAGCACTGTCAAGAGGCGAGTGCTAATTTTTTTGTGAATTAATTGTGTATTTCATTGACACATTGTAACTTTTCAGGCGCATCGTAGAACGCATTCTATAGGTAGTCGCCAAGCATCTCTCCCACACACCTCTCGATCTCATCAATAATTTCCATACACCGGTTCTTCTTCATTCCAGCCGTAATGCCAACAGCTAATAATTCTTTTCTTCCCGGATCTTTTCCATTTCCGTCAACGGTCGTTGTGTGTTCCCCATAGTACGTATTACTATAAGTAAGATCGTATGCAGGGCTCAGTCTCCACTGATCTTTTTCTTCATCATACAAATAGGTGAAATTTTTTGAGTGGTCATCTCTGTTATGCGCAAAAACATTAAAACACATTCTTCGAAACATACTTTCCACATCCGCATAATGATCCTTCGTCAATATCTTCGTAAGTTTCATCAGACTGTGGTAATCAAGACTCGGCTGTTCAAAGTCCAGTTCGAGAAGCGCTGCAGCTGTCAGCATATGGACTCGCTTTATTCCATTTTGATCAGGGACTCTGTCAAACCGCCTGGTTCCAAAATAGCCTTTACAGATTCCAGATGGGAACAACTTTGTCTCACTCATCGTAATTTCACATTTCCGGGCACAGCATGAATAATCATACTCCATTTTTCCTGCATCTTTTCCATCTACATGGGCCGGAAATTTTATGATCCACTCTTCATTTCCGATTGAAGTCATGATCTTCGGCCTTGCTCCTCCGCTCGTTCCTCCAAGCCGGTACAATTCGTCAAGTTTGTCTGTATATTCTGTGTTCAATATTTTCTGACACTCCCGCGCCAGTTCATCCAGGTCAGGATTATCCTGCTGCTCTGGAAATTTTCTTTCCGGATAATACGTCAACGCACCCATTCCCGATTTTCCAACGATTGCCAGGCGGTCTAAAACCGTTAGTTTATCCGGATTCTGTTTATGCTCACGAAGCAGACGATTTAGCAGCAATCTTCCCCAATTATCCGGAAGACTGTCCGCAAACACGCCATAAAGGCCGCCAAAATAATCCTTTGTGGGCACAAACACCTGCTTTTTTAACGGCAGAGAAAACGGGTTGATCGAAAATCCATGTTCCAGCCATTCATCGCTGTACTGAAATGCTGCTTTTCGATTTGCTGTCATGGCCAACGTCCCCACAAGCCTTTCATCATAATACACCTGCAGCGTATTATCTTGTTTCATTTATGACCTCCTTTATGTCTCTGTATGGTACCTGCGAAAAAATATTCCTAAGTTCATCTGCAATATCCAGTGCCATTGCGACCTTCGTCAGAGACAACAAGGATATCTGACCGGTAGACTCGAATCTTTTAACAGAACCATAACTCACACCGCTCATCGACGCCAGCTTCTCCTGCGAGATTGAACGCCGTTTTCTAATATTGCGGACCCTCTGCGCCAGCTTCAAATCCAGTTCTTCCGCTGTCTCCCATATAAAACCTTCCATAGTCTTTCCCACTTTCGATTCCGTTTTTTTATGCTTTTAATAGACAATATTTTATCTATTATTATATGATTATATTCAAAATATATAATATATTATCTACTATTATTTTACCATCAGTCAATAAACAAATCAATAAAAATGTAACACGATCTATTCTCACTATGATCTCTGCAATCTCCATTTACCTACAGACACATATCAATCGCTCATAATATCTTTTAACAGCCCAAAATTCCATCAAAATTTTCATTAAAAAAGACCACCATTTCCACAAATTTCTCTGTGAAAACAGTAGTCTTTTCCTGAATGGTCAATGCTCCCCATTTGTCTCATATACATACAGAGAGAATCGATCCCCATTTATGATCTGAATTCCCGCATACAATGGCTCATTCTCCTGATCGTATGCTGTACTTCTAACGAACATCAGATAATCGCCCTTTCGGACTTCGAGTAATTTTGCTTCCTCCTGTGTTGCTCTGCAAAGCTCAATCAGTTTTTCCGAGCTTGTAACCTGCATTCCTGCTTTCTCTTTTAAATAATCAAAAAGGGAATTATCCTCAAACTGAGCTTCTAACAGGAACGCATATTTTAACGGAAAATAGTTTTTTTCAATTACAACCGGTTCTGAATCCGCGAATCTCAGACGTGATATAAAGATCACTTTACTGCCCGTCTCAATTCCAAGCCTTGCCGCAATCTTTTCATCTGCATCCACAATCTTATTTTCCAGCATATGTGCCCCCGGCACGACTCCCATCTGCTCACACATCTCGCTGAAGCTCTGAAGACGTTTGATATTTCTGGAAAACTTTGGCTTTGTTACGAAGGTTCCCTTTCCCTGTTTCCGAACAACAAGTCCTTTTTCCATGAGGGAACCGATTGCTTTTCTCACGGTGATCAGACTGACACCATATGTCTTTGCCATCTCTGATTCCGTCATGATCTTATCTCCCGGTTTATATCTTCCGCTTTTGATATCCTTTTCCACTGTATCCATAAGCTGAACATATAACGGAGTCATCGCATCCTGCTTTAACATTCATTTTCCCCCACTGTCTAAATTCTTTTCAATACTATTTTAATAACAGCTCAGACAAATAGCAAGGACAATTTTCTTTCCAGAGCAGGTTCCCCGTTCGATCCACAGATTTTTACAGGCAGTCACCAGGCTCCGGATCCTCAAACGGAACGCCGTATCCAAAAGCGCCTCTCACCGTACATGTCTTTGCAGCGAATTCAGCTCCCTTTTCCATTGCTGTCTCGATTCCTTTTCCATCTAAAAGCGAGAGTAAAAAGGCAGTTGTAAATGAATCTCCGGCTCCCAATGTATCGATTGCATCAACAGCCTTCGGGATCTGTCTGTAATACTTCTTTCCGTCAAAAGCGAGGGATCCGCGTTTTCCCATGGTTGCTACTGCAATTTTACAGCCTTCCGATACAAAGCGCTTACATGCTGCCTTTGCGGTCTCCTCATCAATTTCTCCGCAGGAGAAAAATGCGTAATCAACAACAGGCGCGATCTCTTTTAAATAATATTCCTCATTCCAGTGACCGGAAAAATCATAAGAAACCGGAATTCCAGTTTCTCTTACTTTTTTTAACTGTGAATCAAAGTGACCATTATTACTGGTATGAACAAGGGAAAATTCCCTGATATAGGAAATATCCTCCGTCTTTAGATCCAACGGATGCTCATTTACGATCCCTCCGCGGTTGCTCATGATAAACTGTCTGTCACCATTTTCAAGCCGGACTTTTGCGTATCCATTCTCGCCGGCATATTGCCTGCATCTGGAATGATCGACCCCGATCTCATCAAGAACAGAAATAATGTGTTCTGCCACTCTGTCATTTCCAAAAACGCCGAGGTACGCAGACTGCGCCCCCAGCATTTTTGCATATACAGAAAAGTTCATAGCCTGACCACCCGGATACATGATCTTTGCAGGATAATACTGATCACATACATTATCTCCGATGCCAATTACCTTTATCATTAATACTCAACCTTCCACATATATCTTCTTTCATCCATTGAATGACCTGTTTTTTCTGCCAGCTGAGATACATAATACCGCTCAATCGGGATCATGACAACCGGATTGAAGAATTCTGCAACCGAAGGATCGATTTTTCCTCCATTCAGCTTTTCAAAATCAATGATAATAAAGTTCTCAGCATATGTATTCAGGAACTTCAGGCATCTCTCATCGAGCGCTCTTGTACGTCCCTCACTCATTAACAGGATCATCGGGAGCTTCTTATCGGTTGTCTCAAACGGTCCATGGAAGTACTCACCTGTGTGCAGGCATACCGCATGTCTCCACTGCATCTCCATAAAGTGACAGCAGCACATGGAATAAGCAACTCCATAGTTCGGACCGGATGCAAGGACATAGAAGACCGGCTCATGTTCGACTTTTTCTGCCCATGCCTGTGCAGCCGGAAGACAATTTTTCTTTCCCTCTGAAACGATCTCATCAATATACTGATACGCTTCCATTGCTTTGTCATATTTATCCCAGTTTTCAAACTGATGGAGAACCTCAAAGCCGATGCGGAGCGCATTCGCCTGATTGGAGTCGCTGTAATCCTGATGATCTCCGTTTGAATATGTCACAACATACTGACCGACCTTTGCCATACCGGTCTGCATATTTCCCGTCATGGCAATCGTGATTGCTCCCGCTGCATTTGCTGTTTCAACAGCTTTTACAGTCTCCGGTGTAGCCTTAAGAGAACAGATGACTGCGATACATCTCTCATCTAATTCTTTCGGGGTCGCATGTACGAACTCATTGCTGGTATATGTTGTCGCACTGAAATTTTTTGCTTCCGACTGGATCAGGTAGAGTCCCGGGAAAATAGCTGCCTTTGATCCACCGCAGGCAACAAAATACATATGCTTTAATCCACCTCTCTGATCCATCTTTTCCTTAATTTCCGCAATGATCTGTTTTACTTCCATCGTTGAATTCCTCCTCTGCGCATTTTTCGCATGTTATATTTTTACAATGTTTACTGATACAGAAAGCAGGCAACGCTTCTCTTTGTTCCATCGTCTCCCGTGATCTCTGTTAATTCCGGACGACTTTGTCTGCATTTCTCTGTCGCCATCGGACATCTTGTACTGAACAGACAGCCTGCCGGCGGATTTAACGGGCTCGGCAATTCTCCCTGGAGGATCACCTCATCCCGCTTCGCGTGGATATCCGGAACCGGAATCGCTGACAGCAATGCTTTTGTATACGGGTGAAGAGGTTTCCCATAGAGCTCCCTCTTTCCTGCATATTCCATGATGCGCCCCAAATACATGACCGCTACCTTGTCGCAAAGATACTCCACCACGCTCAAGTCATGAGAAATAAAAATGTACGTTAGATTTCTTTCCTTATGAAGGTCCTTTAACAGATTCAGCACCTGTGATCGAACTGACACATCCAGCGCTGATACCGGCTCATCACAAATGACAAGCTCCGGATCGTTGATCAGGGCTCTTGCGATCACGACTCTCTGTCTCTGTCCACCGGACATTTCATGCGGATATTTTTCAAGATATTTATCACTGAGACCGACCTCCCGGAGGATCTTCCTGACCTTTTCCAGTTTTTCTTCTTTCGTATATTTTCCCGCCACATCCAGCGGTGCCATAACGGATTGAACAATTTTTTTCTTTGGATTTAAGGACGCATACGGATCCTGAAAAATAATCTGAATTTTTTCCCTCAGCGGACGCATCTGGCGTTCGTTATAATTTGTAATATCTTCTCCATGGAACAGGATCTGTCCTCCGGTTATCTCATGAAGCTTTAAAATGGACTTTCCTAACGTTGATTTTCCACAGCCCGATTCGCCTACAAGGCCTACGATTTCTCCCTGATTGATCTTCAGGTTAATGGAATCCACCGCTTTTACTGTAATTTCCTTTCCATGTACTTTTTTTACCGGAAAATATTTTTTTACATCCCGGATTTCCAATAAAGGGGTCTCCATTATTCCACCTCCCTGCTATCCTGTATCTCGGGATCCATAAACCGGAAGCATCGTACAAAATGTCCTGCTTCTCCCTGCATTCCCGGGTCTTCTTTTTTGCACTGCTCCGTTGCATATGGACATCGCGTAGAAAATCTGCAGCCGGCCGGCATCTCATCCAACCCCGGAACCGTTCCCTCGATCGTAAACAGATGATCTTCCTGACCACTTCCAAGCTTTGGAATTGATTTCAGCAATCCCACCGTATATGGATGCATCGGATGATCAAAGATATCTTCTGCGGTTCCATATTCCACTGATTTTCCTGCATACATGACCATGACATGATCTGCCATTTCTGCCACCACACCCATATCATGTGTGATCAAAATCACCGATGTGTCTGACTCCTCCGCAAGCTTCTTTAGAATTCTGAGGATCTGGGCCTGAATCGTCACATCCAAGGCCGTTGTCGGTTCATCTGCGATCAAAAGCTTTGGCTGGCAGAGCAATGCCATTGCGATCATTACCCTCTGTCTCATGCCACCGGACATTTGATGTGGAAATTCCCTGATCCGCTGCTCCGGAGAAGGAATCCCCACTCTGGCAAGCATTTCAATACACTGTTTTAATGCTTCCTTTTTCGGTATCTCACGATGATGGGTCCTGATCATCTCTAACATCTGATCTCCGATCCTGTATACCGGATTCAGAGACGACATCGGTTCCTGAAAGATCATGGAGATCTCATTTCCCCGCACCTTTCTCATTCTGGCTTCTGATGCCTTTGACAGATCTTCCCCTTCAAACAGGATCTGGCTGTTTTCATCAATTTCGCAGACAGAAGGAGATACCAGACGCATAATCGAAGTGGCCGTGACGCTTTTTCCACATCCTGACTCTCCAACAATCCCGATCACCTTTCCCCGGTCCAGTGAAAAAGTAACATTATCCACTGCTGTCAGCTTCTTTTTTCCAATTTTAAAGGAAACCTTCAGATTTTTAACTTCCAGCAAATGTTCATCCATCTGCTCCCCTCCTGTCATCATCCTTCTAAATTTGTGACAAACCCGTCACCGGTTTCTGATCATTCTTTTACAGACCATTTCCAGACAGCCTGGTTATTGACTCCGCCTTCAAATGCGTTATATCCCTGGAATCTCTCCGACTGAACTCCGAAAATATATCCGTTGTAGAGCATTACCAACGGCATCTCATCCCAAAGAAGCTGCTGATATTCGTTTACCAGTTCTTTTTTCTTTGCTTCGTCTGTTTCAGCAGCAATCTTATCCTGAAGCTCTGCGTATGCGGTATCTGTGATCTGGCAGTATGTCGCATTCTTATTGTCATAATATCCGGACATCCAGAGCGGATAGGACATTGCTGTTGAGCCGCAAATTCCAAGATCATAAGTTCCGTCCTGAAGCCCTGAGAACATCGTTGCAAGCTCAACTGTCTGAACATCGATCGTAATTCCCGCCTCTGCAAGATTCTGCTGAATGATCGCTGCCATGCTCTCTCTTGCGGAGGTTACTGCCATTTTAAGTTTCCTTGATGAATCCCATCCGGCCTCTGCGAGAAGCTCTTTCGCCTTATCTACATCTCTGGACCAGGTGAGTCCGCAATCATATTCCGATCCCGGGATCACACAGGTTGCCGGTGCAACGCCTTTCCCCTGCAGATTCTGCTCGATCAGAAGCTCTTTATCGATTGCATAGCTCATTGCCTGACGGATACGCTTATCTGATACATTCTGGTTATTGATCAGGAATACGCCTACAAAGGTCGGTTCACTTGATTCTGTCACCGTAAGTCCCATATCCTTTGCCGCAAGTGCATCATCAGTCGTTGGCTGCTGATAAAATCCATCCATCTCTCCTGCTGCAATGGATGTGATCGTATTCGTGGAAGCGATCACTTTCAGAATCAGTTTGCCAAACTGCGGCGCACCAAGCTGATAATCCGCAAAAGATCCCAGCTCCAGCTGGCTTCCGGAAAGCTCAGAGATAAAGGTGCAGGGACCGGAACCGATCGGTGCTTTCCAGAACTCATCATCTTTCATTTTTTCAGGTGCGATATCACCAAGAAGATGTTCCGGAAGTACATAGAAATACTTGTTATGAAGGATCAGCCAATCCTCGACCGGGGTAACATTCTTAAAAGAAATCTTCAATGTATAATCATCAACAGCCTCAACTCCGACGGATTTTTCAGCCGTTTCAAGACCATTCTCATCGGTTCCTGCCCATGTGTTGAACTCACTTCTGAGTCCGTAATCAAATTTCGGATTTGTGATCAGCTGTGCGGTAAATACCCAGTCCTTTGCGGTTACCGGCTGACCGTCATGCCATTTTGCATTTTCATCTAAGTGAAAGATCGCAGCTTTTCCATCATCTGCAGATTCCCATGATTTGGCCGCTCTCGGTGATACCCCGGAACCAGCTTCCTCAATAAATGCAAGGCGGTCGTACAGCTTGTCGCAGACCAGATTCTGATAGATCGATCCAGATGTAGATCCGTAAGGATTAACGGTATCCCATGCAGTCGTCAAACCGTATGTAATGACCTTATCGGAATAATCTCCCGTCTTATCCGTCGCCGTTGACGCTGCTGTTGTTCCTTCCGCTGCAGATGCAGCCGCTGTTGTCTCATTTCCGGAGCTGCCTCCGCAGCCGGCGAGAAGTCCTGTTGCCATGGCTGCCGCAAGCATCCATGCTGCAATTTTTTTACCTGATCTCATAATGATCCTCCTTTAAATTTTTTGATATATACTGCCCTATTTTGTTTTTGGATCAAGGGCATCTCGTACACCTTCTCCGATAAAATTAAATCCTACAACAACGAGAATGATGCAGATTCCCGGTGGGAACCACACCCACGGACGTGCCGTCAATACAAGAAGATTCTGCGCTGCAAATATGATATTTCCCCAGGATGCCTGTGGTGTCTGGACACCCATTCCGAGAAAGCTTAACGAGGATTCTGTTAAAATTGCGCCTGCTACCCGGAATGAAATATTTGCCCATACCGGAGGGATCGCATTTGGCAGTACCTCTGAAAGCAGAATCTTTGGAGTACTCATTCCAATCGCTTTTGTCGCCTGAATATATTCACGTTCCCGGATCGATAACACATTTCCGTAAATCAGCTTTGCGATTGCAGTCCAGCCCAATACTCCGATCACCACCGTGACCGTAAGGATCGACGGTCCAAACACCGCAACGAGAACAAGGATCAGGACCATCGTCGGGAATGACATAAATGCATCTGCGACACGCATGATGACAGTTTCTGCAATTCCTCTGAAATAACCGGCGATCAGTCCTAACGGAATTCCGATCAAAACTGAAATGATCGTAGACATGATCCCGACAAACAGTGAGATTCTTCCTCCATATAAAAGCCTTGCGAACAGATCTCTTCCCACATCATCCGTGCCCAGAGGGTGACCGGAACATGGGGCTTTGTTAAATCCTACCGCCCGGTCAGTCGTATATGGGTCGAGCTTCATGAATATCGGGATCAGGATGACTGCCAAAACAAGAAAGCAGACAATGATAAGACCTAAAACAGCTTTCCGGTTATGCATAAATTTTTTTACTGCTTGATTACTTAATATTTTTTTCATGCCCTGATGCCCTCCTATTTAAATTTAATTCGCGGATCCAACGCAGCATAGATCAGATCCAGAATCAGATTTACAACGAGAACAACGACACAGATCAAAACAGCGACTCCCATGATCACCGGATAATCACGACTTGTGATCGCAGTGATCATCAGGCTTCCGATCCCCGGCCAGGCAAATATCTGTTCTGTCACAACAGCACCTCCGATCAGAAACGGGACGGAAAGGCTTAAGGTTGTAACGATCGGAATCAGTGAATTGCGAAATGCATGTTTGATCACAATGACGACATTTCTAAGTCCTTTTGATCTTGCTGTTTTTATGTACTCCTCATTCAAAACCTCAAGAACACTCGATTTTGTCTGTTTGATATAATTTCCGATTGGCTGGATTCCACACACGAACGCCGGAAGTGCCAAATGGTAGAGAAGATCCTTCCAATCACCACCAGTTCCTGCCGAATACATGCCGCTCGTCGGGAACAATTTCATTTTTACAGCCAATACATAGATCAGAAGAAGACTTAAAAAGAAGTTTGGCACCGATGCTCCGATAAAAGCAACAAATGTACTGATATGATCCCATATCGAGTTCGGTTTACAGGCTGAAACCACTCCAAGCGGAATTCCTATGATGATTGCACCAATAATACCGGTTCCCGTGAGCAGTAATGATGGGATGATACGCTGTCCGATCATCATGCTGACATCCTGAGAGGTACGGTATGATGTTCCAAGATTTCCATGCAGCAGGTCTGCCAGCCACAGAAAATACCGGACAAGAACCGGCTTATCAAGTCCCAGTGAAGCTTTCAACGCCTCCAGATCGCTGAGTGACATTTCTCCGGATGCAGCCAAAATTGAAAGCGGTCCTCCGGGAGCAAGATTGATCAGCAAATACACCGTAAATGTAATTCCAAGAAACACCGGTATTGCATAAAAAAGTCTTTTTATAACATATTTTATCAATCAGATTCTCTCCCTTCGGCTTATTGTTTATTTAACATATCGTTTAGAATTGCCAGATGGAGCTTTACACATGGTTCAACGGATCCGATATATCCGTACTCTTTCTCACTATGATCATTCGCTCCATGCGGTCCCATTCCATCCATAACGATCGCTTTTCCACATCTGGAAAGATGGTTCGCGTCAGAGAGTCCTCCGCGGTCTTTTTCCTCAAATGGAATCCCATGTTCTTCAGCAATTTTTCTGACCCGTTCGATATACTTTTTCGCTTCCTCTGTTTTTATAAACGGCGGAGTTTCCTTCTGCATTGTGATCGTTGTTTTTACTCCGGGAACAAACGGTTGTCCTTCTGTTATTTTATTTACATATTCTTTCAAGCGGATTCTTTCGCTGTCATCCCTAAATCTCATTTCAACACTGATTTTTGCATGATCTGCAACTACATTTCTGGCTGTACCGCCATTTGCGATCCCGACATTTACCGTCGTATCTTTTTCTCTGTCCGCCAGACTCATTAATTCTACAATGTAATGTCCCATCTCAAGAACCGCAGACGCATTTTCTACTTCAAACATAAAGCCCGCATGGGCCGCCTGACCTTGAAACTCAATATCATACGTCAGGGAACCTTTTCTCGCAAAGCAATGGCGGGTTCCATTTTTTCCAGCAGATTCCATGACAAAAATGTGATCTGCCTGACATCCGATTCGATCTGTGATCTCTTTTGAGTAGATCGACCCGATCTCTTCATCCGGATTATAGACCATTGCGATATTCAGGCATTTCTTCTCAGTTTCCGGTAAATTTGCCGCGATATGAAACATTGCAAGATCACCGTTTTTCATATCACCAACACCCGGACCGTAGTAATTTTCTCCTTCGATCCGAAATGGTCTTTTCTCTGCCGTCCCGTCCGGAAATACCGTATCCATATGACCGATATACATCGCATCATAATGTTCGGATACATGATTTGTAATAAGAAGGACCTGACGACCTCCATCGGCAGGAATTCGTTCTACGTTCCAGCCGATCTCCTGATACCAGCCAGCCAATTTATCTGCCACCCGGTTGATTCCGGCTACATTTTCAGAGCCGCTGTCAATGTTGACCAGCTCTTTCATCTGCTCCAAGTACAATTCCAGATTCATGTTTCCCCTCCCTTTCGCCTTCAAAATCTATTTCAAAATTCACATCTCTCATCTGAAATTCATTATATATCATATTATAACCATTTGTCAATATGCATCATTATATATTGTATTATAATCAAGTTTTGTGTATTATGTTCATTCCGGATCCGGAAAGGGAATTTTGTATCTATCCGCGCAGATAAATGCTATAATATAATACTAAGATCATGCGGTCCGAAGTCCGACGCGGGCTTGTCTGTAGGAATACTTTTGCCCCTGGGCCCACCAAAGACATGATTCAAGTCGGAGACCTGACTCCCACCGAGACAAATTTGCTGTTACTCACCACTAAAAAATGTGGAAGTCTTCTCGACTGAGATAAAAGAATCAATAAAAAAAGAAAGTGATGGATAAAAAATGCAGACGTATACTTATGTTTCCAAGGGAAAATTTGAATTAATGGAAAAACCGAAGCCGGTTCTTATAGATGAACGGGATGCCATTGTAAAGGTAACACTTGCCAGCATCTGCTCAAGTGACCTGCACATTAAACACGGAAGTGTCCCCCGCGCTGTGCCGGGTATAACTGTCGGACATGAAATGGTCGGTATCGTTGAAGATATCGGCAGCGCTGTAACGAATGTGAAGCCCGGTGACAGAGTCACGGTAAACGTGGAAACCTTCTGCGGGGAATGTTTTTTCTGCAGGCATGGTTATGTAAACAACTGCACCGATCAGAATGGCGGCTGGGCTCTCGGATGCCGGATCGATGGCGGACAGGCAGAATATGTTCGCGTGCCGTTTGCAGACCAGGGGTTAAATAAAATCCCGGATCATGTTACAGACCGTCAGGCTTTGCTGGTCGGAGATGTTCTTGCCACCGGTTTCTGGGCAGCCCGTATTTCTGAGATCAAAGAGGAGGATACGGTATTGATCATCGGAGCCGGACCTACGGGCATCTGTACGCTGCTCTGTGTCATGCTGAAGAATCCGAAACGTATCATCGTCTGTGAAAAAGACAAAGGCCGTATCCGCTTTATCCATGAGCACTATCCGGAAATCCTTACTGTATCACCCGAAGCTTGTGCAGATTATGTTCGTGCCAACAGTGACCATGGCGGAGCAGATGTCGTTCTTGAAGTCGCAGGCGCCGAATCCACGTTTCGCCTTGCATGGGAATGTGCAAGACCAAATGCGGTCGTGACGGTCGTTGCTCTTTATGACAAGGCTCAGACACTGCCGCTGCCGGATATGTACGGCAAGAACCTCACGTTCAAGACCGGCGGTGTAGACGGCTGCAATTGTGAGGAAATACTGCGGCTGATCGCAGAGGGCAGACTGAATACGGAACCGCTCATCACACATACATACCCGTTAGACAGGATCGAAGAAGCTTACACACTCTTTGAAAATAAGATGGATGGCGTGATCAAGGTAGCCATCGAGTGTTAATATGCTTCCAATCCGGTTTCCTGCACACTGTATTTAAATTGTCTTCCCGGCAACCGATTCCGTTTCTCTATAATAACACAGTCCACTGCATCCATACGGAAACAACGTTCGTTTCAGGTTCCTGATATATTCCTCTTCCGTATCCACATGCTCAAGGATATCCAGAGCTGTCTTCAGGTTCCGGATATCCTTTTCCATAAAATCCACATAATTTCCGCGCCCCACAAGCTTCAAATGGGTGATTCCGATCTTTTGCAGCCGATACAGGGCGCAGAGCCCACAGCCTGTCGCACCGCAGAGATAGCCGTCAGGATCATACATCCGTTCCTCATCATCTTCGTTCGGTTTATCTGTGCTCTGCTCATCATTCGCATCTTTCACTGTGCTCTCCGTCCGTAAAATCAGCCTCTCTGTTTCCTCATATTCTTCTTTTTTCTCTCTCTTTCCTTTAACTTTTCCTATCTTATACGGGACCCGGCACAGATGCCCCATCTCATCGCAGTGCAGGGAATTGCAGAACGCCCCCGAAAACTGACAGAGCTCGTTCAGTGCAAATGCCTCAAATTCATATACGCCCCTGCTGCCCTTTTCCCTCTCATGCCGGATCACCGACTCCATGTCTGCGAAGCTGTTCTTCCTGTGAAAGATAAGCCGACTGACATCCAAGCGGTCAAATACATCTATCATCCGGCTGTTTACCTCTGCCGTCTCCCCACTCAGATGGATCTCACAGCGGATCCCATTATTTTTCAGGTAGATCAGCAGCGCCGGATCCGCGATAATAAAGCTTGAAAATCCAAGCTTCGTACACCGGTGAATGACATCCGCGATCTCCGGGTACTGCTCCGGTGTATAATAAAGCGAATTAAATGTCAGATGTACCGGCTTCCCATATTTTCTCACCAGCGCCGCCAGAATCCTCAGCTCACTCTCCGCCCCGATCTGCACGTTGATGCCAAGAACCTCGCGGCGGTTTAGCGGCAGCACTGTCCCGTATTTTTTATTCCATTCATAAGGTACGTATCCGCAGAAAAACTCATCTGCCCCGGCCTCGACGTACCGCACATATTCATCGATGGATCCAAGTCCCGCCGTGATCTTCATTGTATTTCTCCTTAAACTCAGCTTCTCAACTTCTGAAAGTTCGCACCTGCCACATTTCGTTTGATTTTTCGCGAGTACAATTCTGACTATCTGCTATTTTTAATTGCATATTAGTTACAGCAAATTTACTACAATTCTATCAATTCTTTTCTCTTTCCAACCTTCCGTATCCTCCATTCCGGAAACTGTACTCTCATCCAGCGCAAAGAGCGAATTATACCGCCCCACCATCTTCAAATGCTTTGGATACAGAAAGACTTTCTCCCTGCAATATCCCGGACACGATTCCGGCAGTTCCTGCTTTCCACGTTCTCCATTTTTACACGCAGCATACAGTGTACAATACTGGGAGGTATTCGTCTGATAAAACGGAACGTGGATGCTGTTCTTTCCTTCCGGAAATTGCTGCCTGTATCCGCAGGACTCCCACTCGTACCGCCGGATCCCGAACGTGTCCCTCAGATATGTCCGGTAAAATTCCGCATTCAGGCTGTTCTCCCGAAAATATCCTGTCTCTCCCTGCTTGTATCCCATCCGTGGATCTTTTTTCCTTTTATTTAACAGAATCCCCATACACGGCACAAGAACTTCTTTTTCTTCCTTCCATTCCTTCCGCTCTCTCAAAAGCTCCAGCAGACCCCAGTCGTTTGCCGCGATCTCCAGAAATGTCTCCCGGTTTCTGCACCATTCTTCCAGCTCATCCAACAGTTTTTCCACCGGTTTCAGCATAAATTCCCGCAGATATGAAAATGTAACTGTCACAGCCAGACCTTCCGACTCTGCCTTTTTAAAGATCTCAAACAACTGCCGCTTTTCAGGAAACAACAGATGGCAGAAGGCATTTCCCACATAGATCCTGTCCGGAACCGGCATTCGTTTTCCCAGCTCTTTTGCCCCATTCACGTTCCAGTACCAGTCCATAAAATCGCGGAATTTCATAGATAAATACCGCTCATAAAGCTCCGGACAATCCAATTCCACAGCAACTTCGATATTCTTCCATGCCGTTTCTTTATGTCCTTTGCGTTCAAAATCTCCTGCTGCTATGCAAGTTTCCCTTATTCCCGACTGATTTTCTATTCGCTTTTCTACTGTCATTCTATCTTCAAAGTCATTCCTTTTTGATTCCGTAAAATCACCGCAGCAATAGCTTCCTGTATTCCGCTTTTCCAGCCTCACCCTGTCTTCTCCTTCACCGAACCACTCTTTTTTCTGTTCAATGAAATTCTCCGCAAACTGTTCATCCTTTTTTGCCGGATACCCGGTAAGCGCCATTGCAAGTTCCCCGTCCTCGCACTCCAACTTCAGCCGCACAAATCTATCATACCAAAGGATCAGTTTTCCAGCGCATTCCCGGTATTTCTCCTGCTCCACAAACACCGAATACTCATATACCGGAATCCCCAATCCATCTTCCACACGCACTTCCATCTCAAACGAATGAATCTCAACTTCCGTATACGGATCACTGCTTTTCTTCTCCTGATCTCCCGTCTTCATCCCGTTGAACCCATCATAAAAACAGATCCGGAATCTCTTCACTTCGCGGATCTCATCCAATGTCCGAAAACAAAATCCATGTTCCGCAAGCTCCGTGATCCGGATCTCCTGCCCGTCTGCAAATCCAGCTACCAGTCCGAATGGGATCATAAAAACTCCGTTTATTTCTCTCTTCCCTGACACTTTTCGTTCCTCAATTCAAATCTTTTTAAAGCACCATAGCTCACACCGCTCATAAATGCCAGCTTTTTATCTATTACCATTCTATCATAAATGGATGCATAAACCAATAACGTGCAGCTGTACCTTTTATATAAAAGAATTTGCCTTGGCACATTCTCCCGCCTCGCGCGGGCGCTTGCGACAATCTGCATCTTCGCGCGAGTGCGCATTTTGGGCACGTCAGTGTCTTTTTATGTAACAGGAACTTCCTATGAATTTCCTGTTACATAAAAAAGGACCGCTGCCCCACAGATCTCTCTGCAAAGGCAACGGTCCTTTTCAGCTACAGGTTATTTTCATTGATACCATACACCGCAGGCAGCTTTCACTGTCTGCCACGCTTCCTTAACCTTCGATCGCAATACGCTTAGAAGTTTCAACCTTCTTCTGCTCAACCGGTTTCGGAACGGACAGGCTTAAGATACCATTTTCAAATTTAGCCTTGATATCTTCCTGCTTTACATCTTCGCCAACATAGAAGGTTCTGCTCATTGCTCCGGAATAACGCTCCTGACGGATATAGTGACCTTTCTTATCTTCCTCATCCTTATCAAGACCCTTAGCAGCGCTGACGGTCAGATAACCATCCTTCAATTCTGCAGTGATCTCATCTTTCTTGAATCCCGGAAGATCGATGTCCAGTTCATAGGAACCTTCATTCTCCTTGATATCAGTTTTCATAACTCTCGAAGCATTCTTTCCATACAGCGGATTCTTCTTAGAAGTAAAGAAGCTGTCATCAAACGGGAACATATCATCAAATAAACTCTCTCCAAAAATACTCGGCATATACATAAATCATTCCTCCAATCAGAATATCTGAAATCTATTGTCTGGGAGATTCTGAAAATCTCCAGGACTTTTTGCATCCCTTTGATTTCTTTCTCTCTCCCTTTGTTCTGCATGTACTATAACACATATTATTAGCACTGTCAAGAGGTGAGTGCTAATTTTTTTGTGAATTAATTGTGAACTTATTTTCCTGTTCAAATATTCCTTATTTTCAAAATCCGCTGGAACAGTTAGAAACTATCTGGCATCCGATTGCCAATGCAAGACAATATCCGTAACCCCTGATATCTTAGCAGTTTAAAAAGAACTCTGATACTTTTCATCTTTGACAAACGTACCATACAGAGTTCTTTTTCTTATCTGTCTGTACTCCCAGCTTCTTATTTCTCTCACACTCCTCGTGCATAATCATGATCATACATGCATTGGTTTTCTGCAGTAGCACAATGTGATGTGCAATGGCAGGAAAATTTAAAGGACATAAATTAAGAACATCTTGAATTATTTTTCCAAACGCCTATAATATTGATATGTTATCCATTTTGATGACAAATCGTAACTGTTCAGTAGGTCTGCGCATTTACTGCGCTGACCGTAAGAAAACTTAGACTATATGGCAAAAATCCTATCGGCACAGCCGATTTGGAATGGATTTTTGCGCGTAACAGTGAGAGTAATGAACAGTTACGACAAATCTTTACTATCAACCGTAACGCCTCTGGATAGTTTATTCCATCCTCTAACAGTTACCCCCACAATCTGACAGATATTGTTTATTCCGGATATTTGTCAGCTCACAACAAGAAAGAACAAGAAAGGCAGAAGCAAATGAGTTACAGTGTATATCTTCCTAATTACTCCATCGGTGAAAATTGTTACAAGGAACTTCCATACGTCGCAAGAAACTATGGAAAAAAGGCAGTCGTGATCGGCGGTAAAACAGCCATGGAAAAAACAAAAGATGCACTCTTGGAAGGCATCAAGGGCTCCGATCTTGAGATCACGGATTTCATCTGGTACGGCGGTGATTCCAGCTACGAGAACGGCAATGCATTGATCGCGAATCCGGCTGTCCGCAACGCAGATATCATCTTTGGTGTCGGTGGAGGAAGAGCCTGCGACACCGCAAAATATGTAGCAAACGAACTTGACAAACCACTATTTACCTTCCCGACCGTTGCCAGCAACTGCGCGGCCGTGACTGCCATCTGTGTCATCTACAATGCCAACGGCACCTTCCGGGAATATTATTATCCGAAGCTTGCGGATCATACCTTCATCAATACCGCCGTGATTGCGGATTCTCCTTACGACCTCCTCTGGGCCGGAATCGGCGACGCACTCTCCAAAGAATGTGAGGCTGTTTTTTCCAGCAAAGGTAAGCACTTAAGCCATACTCCGTTAATGGGTGTCCAGCTCAGTAAAGTCTGCACACAACCGCTCCTGGATTATGGAAAAGAGGCACTCGCATCCTTAAAGGCGCACAAAGTCAGCGATGCCCTCATGCAGGTCACTCTGGATATCATCGTCTCCACCGGTATCGTTTCCAATATGACGACTCATATTCCGGATTATTACTACAATTCCTCCCTCGCGCACTGTGTCTATAACGGCTCCACGATCACGCGTCATGGTCACGAACACCTGCACGGCGAAGTCGTATCCCTCGGTGTTCTCTGCCTGCTCACCTATGAAGGCGCGAACGCTCTCCGTGATACGATCATGAAATTCAATGCCAGTATCGGTCTTCCGGTATGCTTCGATGATATCGATATCACTGAAGATGAATTTGATCTCATGGCAGATAGAATTCTCACTTCCACCGAATGGCAGTACCGCCCGCAAGATGTGACCCGTGAGAAATTTATTGCATGCATGAAAGAACAGAATAAGATCGGACAGGAATTTAAAAAACAGACTATGCTCTTATAAATGTACCGTGGAATATCTACATGCTATTCCGTCAGGAAAGTCATTAGAAGCTTTGCACAAGGCATTCATGAAGACGAACATATTTGCAGAATTTCGTAAACTCAGAGGCAAAATTAATGAAAAAGTTAGGATTAATTGGTGGAATAGGGCCAGAATCCACCATTGAATATTATCGCAGCATAGAATATGGCGTACAGAAAAAAAGTGGTCAAAATTTCTTTCCCAATATCACCATAGAAAGTCTTAATGTATTTGACGTACTCAATTTATGCAAAAATCAGGATTATGATGGGTTGACAGATTATCTTCTCAACGGTATCAATCAACTTTCTGCAGCAGGAGTACAATACGCTGCTCTAACCGGAATCACAACACATATTGTTTTTGATGCATTATCGAAAGTATCTCCTGTACCGCTTGTTAGTATGGTAGATACCGCAAGTGAATTTGCCAAAGCACACAGATATAGAAAAGTTTGCCTGTTAGGAACTCTTCCAACCATGAACGGAACCTTTTTTCAGCAATCTTTCGAATCTAAAGGTATCGAAGTCATTACACCGGATGCGGCAGAGAAAGAGTATATTGGTAGAAAAATTGAAACAGAACTGGAACTTGGAAAAGTTGTATCTGATACTCAAAACAACTTTCGAACAATTGCAGAACGAATCATTCAAGATGAGAACGTTGACACAATCATACTTGGATGCACAGAACTCCCATTGATTTTCAAAGGAATTGATTTATCAGTTCCATGCCTTAATGTGATGCAAGTTCACATTGATTCACTCATTGATTTAATTATGTCGGAATAAATACTTTCACCTATACCGCTGTTATTGTGGATTCGCCTTACGACCTCCTCGCGCGAGTGCGCATCTTTAGCACGTCAGTGCCTTTTAATGTAACAGGGAATTCTTCGGAATTTCCTGTTACATTAAAAATAGGCTTCGCCTATTCAACTCATTACAACCACCAGCGCGTTTCCCTCGAAGAAATGTACGAAAATGCAATGTCCAAGTTTCGCGAAAAGCGGGTGTTTTTCAATTCAAGAAAGCGCCACAGGCGGTCTTGCCTATGTTATCTGAATGCGCCTCAAAAAACAGTTTTTACATCTGTATTGTAATTCCAGCAAGAAAAGATTCCTCACCGGGAACAAGATCGAGATCACCGCCATGGCTTTCAATGATTTTTCGGACAGAGGAAAGTCCGATTCCATGATCATCAGATGTACCCTTTCGGGAGAGGAATGTTTTTCCCTCCTGCAAGACCAGACCGTCGTAAGTGTTTTCAATCTTCAAAAAGTACATATTGCCTCTGGTTTCGCCTGCAATGAAAACGCGGCGCACCCCTTGCTTTTGGCGGCTGCACGCCTCAACGGCATTGTCCAAAAGATTGCCCAGCACCGTACACAGTTCCACATCGGTAAGCGGCATCTGATCGGGAAGATCGAGCCGCACCTGAAATTCTGTCCCTTGTGTCTGCGCCATGCCGTAGTAGTATTCAATCAGCGCATTTACAACGGGATTTTTGCAGAACTGGGTAGGGGAGTGGCCCGATGACGCCGCAACCTGTTCCTCAACCTGTAACAGGAAGGAGCAGATCTCTGTCTGCCCATGTTCAGAGGCCATGCGGTCTATGGTACGCAGATGGTGTTTGATGTCGTGGATCAGCCTTCTGTTTTCTGCCGCTGCCTCAGAAACCTGACGGCTGTATTCGGTCTGCATAGAAAGCTGACGGATGACCTGCTTGCGTTCTTCCTGAAAAATCAGGCTGTTTCCATATCCTTCTATCACATCGCGCCAGAGGGAATAACCGATGGCTGCTGCTATGAAAAAGCTGCCCCATTCCAAAAACCAACCGCCGATAACCGGCTCATAAACCGGCAGAAGGCGATCCCATATAAAGGCGCAGGTTGCGGCTGCCGCAGCATAGAAGATCGGCCTGCTCCGTTTTTCTCCCCTGTGAATGGCAAGCACAGCGATGATAAGCAGATAGAGCGCAGATGCCGCCTTATAACAAAAGACCGATGCAGAGAAGAAACGAATAGCTCCAAGGGAGAGATGGGAAGCCATCATGCCATACAAAAACGCATATACCAGGAAGGCAGCGCCCACCCCATTACTGATGGCCGCAGGCAGGAAGCCCGGCCTGCATATCCGGTTTTGCAGAACTACGATCAGCCAGGTAACCAGATAGATACAGAACAGTTCAATCGTGTACCAGGGGAATACGGGAACAGCAGCCAGCATATGAAGCACAGGATAGGATGACAGGCCGCACATGGCAAAGCAGATCAGTCCGAACAGGAATGTATTTTTCTGTTTCATCCGGCGGCTGAAATAAAAGGACAGCAGCGCACAGACAAAGGTAACTGTACAGCCAAACAGGCAGAATGCAAACCGGATTCCTCTGGTTGTATTGACCGCCAACATCGTTCCGAAAGCAGGCGGATAGACAATCCCTCCGTAAAAGTGGTCATAGTTGCTGACCGCTATGGTGAGTGTCACCGGTTTTCCGCCATGAAAAGTGACCATGCGGTTTTGAACCAATGGTGTCCCCTGTGCAGGTTCCCCCATTTGCAGGATCAGGTCATGATCCAGATAAAGGTTGTAAGCAGAAAACACTTCCGGGATTTCCAGCGCATATGTTTCCTTCCGTTCCGGCAGAAAGAATGTCATCTGATAAGTCCCGCAGCCATAGGGAGAAGGGTTTGCAGGGCTGGAGAAATTGGTCTGCTCTCCAATGGAAAGGTAGCGCATATAATGGCTTTCATCTTGTATTTCTTCCGGGGTCAAAAGCGCGTCAGGATAAAATGCCCAGCCGGATACCAGAAAGCGCACCGGTGACTTTTGAAGTTCTTCCTCAGAAAGCGCCAGAATCCCATTTGCCGCTTGGATTGTGTTCTGGCTATATTTATTATTGAACTGATACAGGCCAAGAAAAAACAGGGATGAGCACAGGCAGACCATACATAAGGCAGCATATTTTTTTACCGCAGAAGATACCATCTTATTTTCGCCTCCTCCTTAGGAAAAACACACCGGCAGACAGAAGAACCAGACAGGCCGGAATCAAAAGGAGTATGGGCGACCGGCTATGCTCTGTGTCGGCGGCCTGTGCCAGGGAAACGGCATCCTCCTTTCCCACAATGGTGTATGCCCCTGTATGGCTGATCTGAAAGGAAGCGGCTTTCGCCGTATCGTCATAACCGGTCATGGGAATTTCCACGCCGCTTTCATCACAGAGGAACAATGTGCCGGCTGCCGAGTCATTTGGACAGGGCAGCATGACAGAAACATCCGGCAGGGAGCTGAGCGCAGTTCCATTGATGGAAAACGAAAAAGAAAAACCGCCGTCCGTATCCTTTTGGATGATGACTTCAATCTGATCTTCGTTTTGGATGCCCTCCGGCAAGGCATCTTTGGGTATGCTGATGGTGATTCCCTGTTTGGAAAAGACGGCTCTTTGCGCCCCTGTTTGCAGCATCATCAAAAAGCGCGTGCCGGAAATCCGGTCAGTGGTTTCATCGAAGAACTCTGAAAAAGCAGAGTTTTGGGAATCTGCGACTTCCTGGGGAACGGTCATAGCGCTTTGCACCGGCTCTTTCCTGTTTTCCGAAAGCTTCCAGGCAGGATCGGGTACGGTAAGCTCCGAAGCGCCGGCAATCGTCTGCACTTCAGGGGGCTGCTGTAAAGCGGTATTTTCCTCTGTATCACCGTTTGCCTGTTCCGATGGGAATTCTTCTTTATTCATGGAATCGTCTTTTCCATCCCAAGATGGCTCGGAAGGCTTGTGGGATGGTTCATGATCCGCAGGATCATTTTCTTCACTGACAGGTGGTGTTTTTTCAGAATCGTTGGAATCCACTCTGCCGCCATTTGTTACAGGCGGTTTTGGAGGCTTTGTGGAGGGCCTGTCTGCGAAATCGTCATCCTGATCGTCGGTATGTTCAGGAGGCGGCTGAATGATGGTATCGGGTGGATTTCCGCCTGCATCTCCTCCATCCCGGTCGCCTTCATGATACCCTTCAAGGACAATTTCATCTGCGTAGGTAAAGGACAGGATGCCGGTTTGCCCGCCGTCATAATCGACCTGAAGGCGGTAACTGCTGCCCGGCGTCAGCAGACGGGTGGCAATCGAGAGCATTTCCTGACCCACATAAACGCCACTTTTCAGGCGGTTCCATGAACCGTTGTTTTCGGACAGCCATACGCTGATCTCATCCAATTCCCCCGGCGGTGTGACCCAGGGAAAATGAAGGTTTCCTCTGGCGGACAGAAAGCAGTTAATGTCCGGTCTGCCCGGAGCCTGAACAGAAACAGGAATTGAGATTTCAGGGAAAGCAATTCCCTCTGCAAACGCAGTATTTGCTGGTGCGGTCAGCTTTCCAATGGCATGGTACAGTCCCACAGTGTTCAAATCAATACCGGAAAAATCCCATTCCACCACAGCGGCGTAGCTGGTTCCATTGTCCGCATAGCAATCCAGATAGTAAGGGGAAAAGGCAAACAAATTTTCCAACGCTTCGGTTTGGCTGCCCTGTTGAACTGCAAACGCATCCGTATAAGGATACCATTGCTCTATGGAGGTAATGACAGCAGGCGGCATTTCTTCCACCCGGACGGAAATCTGAAGCTCCTGCAATACAGCTTCACCAAAGGAATACCCCTCTGGCAGCTCAATCCGGCCTGCTGCGGTATATTCGCCTGGAGTGGTCTGGTCAATGGCCGAAAAATCCCATGCGACAGAAAATGTTTCCTGCCGGATTTCTTCCCCTGCTGTTACAGTGGCGCAGACGGTTTGATACTGAAGGGCCAGCTGATAAATTTCCTCCAGGTCATCATCAGACGGTGTGGTTCTAAGGGGCAGGGTAAAAGCAGGCAGGGAGAGCAGTTCACCTTCATTTTGTATTTCTGTGACAAGGACGAGGGATGCTTCTTCCGATGCTTCCGGGGTTTTGCTATCCAGTGTCCCAGGAACCTCGCTTTCTAAACTCGGCGGATTCTCCCTTCTTTCATCGGCATTGGCTGGGGTTGCAGTTTTAGCGGCAAATGCGGGGATACTGCCGGTGAAGCAGAGGAGGCAGGCCAGACAGCCCCCCAGAATACGCCTGTGCATTTGCTTCATTCTCATACGATACCCCCCATTCCAGAGAAAACATATTGACGGTAGGCTTCCCGCAGCTGTTTTCCATTGCGGAGAGCAATCGGAAGCTCCTCCCCGTTTATCAAATGGAAGGTCTGACTGTCAACCTGGCTGATATGATCCATGTTGATCAAAACGCCCCGGTAGCAGGGCAAAAAACGCTTGTCCTTCTGCAATGCGGCAGTGACCTCCTGAAAGCCTCCGCTTACCGGTATCACGCGTTCCGCCGTATGAATCCGTGTCATACGGTTTTGATAATCTATGTACAGAATCTTCTCTGTGGGAAGTTCCAGCTTTTGACGGTCAGCCATCACCGAAAGTGTCATCACTTCATAGGGCGGTTTTAGCTGGCACAGCTCCATCGCTTCTTCAAAATCTGCCTGATGGAGCGAAAGCGGCTTCAGCAGATAATAACTGGCGGACAGGCTGTACCCCATCCGGGCATAATCTTCTGTAATGGTCAGAAAAACGATCTTACAGAGCCTGTTTTTCTGGCGCAGCCTTCTGGCGGCCTCCATTCCATCCATGTTCTCCATATAGATGTCCATAAAGACAAGCTGAAAATTGACCTGGGCGGCAGCTTTCAGAAAATTCTCTCCGTCCTCAAATTCTGTCAGCGTATAGTCCAGCTGATGCTTTTTCATATAATTTTCCAGGCAGGCAGACAGATCTTCTCTGTCCTCTGCCCTGTCATCCACAATCGCAATCTGCATCGTGCCATCTCCTTTGCACAATAATCCAATAATAGTATAACATAAAACCGCAGGAAAAAACTTGCGTCTTAAACAGGAAACCTGCGTCTTAAACAAAGTCGGTTGCATTTCTCTTGACAAGATGCTACCCTAATTATACTACCAGACTTTCCGATGAGAAGGTCTGGTTTTTTTGTTTTTCTTTTCAGGAAAGGAGGCTCAGCATGAAAATCGCACTTTGTACGGAGCTGAGAAATGTGGAATGGTTTGAAAGCAGGCTGCGCTCCCTTTTTGATGGGGATGGGCAGCTTGCGATTGACGAATTGTGGAATGAGAACCAGCTTGCCCAGGCACTCCGGCGAAGCCGGTACCATGCGGTTGTCATCGCCATGACCGGAGCAAAGGGACTGGAGGCGGCCATACAGGCGAAGCGGCTGGCACCGGAGACACCGCTTGTCTGGTGGAGCGATGATAAAAACTTCGCCCTGATTGCGTATCACCTGCGTATCCCTGCGTTCCTTCCGGCAGACTGCTCCGATCAGGAGTTATATGAGGCGATAAAATCCATCACAAAATGGAGGTGTGAAAATGCGAATTGCGCTGTGCAGTTATAGCCAGAAAGAAAAAGAAACCGCTTTGCTGATGAAGCTGGGCAAAGTAGACCGATTTGATAACGGCGTATTTTGTACCTATGCCATGCAGCGGGATGGGCCTTATGATGCTGTGGTGGTCATGGAGGACGGAGCCAGGGGGATGAATTTCTGCATGAGCATACGAGGGTACAGCAAGGATGTCCCTCTCCTGTGGATCAGCGATCAGGCAGAGTTTGAACCCCAAAGCCGCAGGATGCAGACGGACACCTTTTTGGTGAAGCCTGTGACGGAATATCAGCTGCGGGAGGCGGTATCCCAGCTGCTTCAGAAAACAACGAGAAGGAACGAACAACGTGAGGAGGATGAATAAAATGATGTGGAAATGGAAACGGCCGGCCGCATTTTTACTGGCGGCGGCAATGATTTTTACGATGCCGGGCGTTCCGACATTTGCGGTGGAAGCGGGTGCGTCCGCCGTCCATACGGGCTTGTGTGAGCATCACCCGGAACATACAGAAGACTGCGGATATACGGAAGGAACCGAAGGGGCAGCCTGTGAACATGAGCATAAGGTGAATGGCGGCGAAGCCGACAGAGAAGATCCCCTGGGGGATACTGAGGATTGCTACACCCTTGTGAAGAAGTGTGTCCATGAGCATGACGAAAGCTGTTACCCTGTTTTGGAAGGCAGCGTATCAGAAAATACGGCGACCCCATCTGAAGCAGAGGAGGCCCAGCCGACCGCGTGTACCCATGAATGCAGCAAGGAAAGCGGCTGTATCAAAAAAGAATTAAGCTGCCCTCATGAACGCGGCGAGCATGACGATAGCTGCGGCTACATCCCGGCCACAGAGGGGACGCCCTGCGGGTATACCTGCGAGCAGTGCAATTCTCAGGACAGCGGGCTTGTTCCTGGCGTGTCCGAGAATGCTCCGGCGGAGTGCATCTGCGAAACCCGCTGTGAGAAAGAGGCGGTCAATTCCGACTGTCCGGTCTGCTCTGCGGAAGATGCAGACCTGACAGCCTGCAAAGGCACAGCGGAAGCCGCCTGCATCTGTGAGAAATTATGCGGCGCTGATGCTGTGAACCCTGACTGCACCGTCTGCTCTGCTAAGGGTGCAGACCTCTCCGCCTGCCTTGGAAAAGAGGAGGCGGTGCTGGCTGCGTTTGCGCTGCCGCAGGCCGATCATACCCACTGCGTCTGCGGCGGGAATGGAGATGTCAACGGGCACGAACATGACACTGCTGGCACAGAGTGGACAGAATGGACAAAAACCGATTCCCTGCCTAATTCTGCTGGCAACTATTATCTGACGCAGTCTGTGTCGGGGAGCTGGACTGTGCCAACGGGCGAGGTCAACCTCTGCCTGAACGGGCAGACGATCAACGACAAAATCACCGTCGGCAGCGGCGCGACGCTGACGCTGACCGACTGCACCGACAGCGGCAGGGTTCAAGGCGAAGTGACCGTCAATGGCGGCAAATTGGAGCTGTACAGCGGCACGATCACCGGCGGCGTGCAGGTCGGTAAAAAGGGCGGCACCTATCAGACCGGCTCGTCCTTTACCATGTATGGTGGAGCGATTACCGGTAATGAAGACTACGGCGGTGTGTTCCTTGTCGGCACGATGAATCATATCGCCCCGCCGAGCTTCACCATGCATGGCGGAACCATTTCCGATAACACCGCGGGTGCGTCCGACGGCGGTGGCGGCGGCGTATATGTGGGTGAGAAGTGCAGCTTCACCATGGACGGCGGCACCATCACCGGCAACACGGCAACCGCCGGCAACGGCGGCGGCATCTATATCCACTTTAACGCCGGCAATGTTTCGATCTCCAACGCCACGATCACCGGCAACAAGGCGACCGCCACGGGGAATACAAGTTATGGCCACGGGGGCGGCATTTATTCGGAGAGAGGGGTAACCGTCAAGGGTGTGACGATCACCGGAAACAACAGCACCTTCGAGGGCGGCGGCATCTATGGAAAGGGCGCTATTACCCTCACCGATGCTACCGTTACCGACAACAATCGATATGACGTTTACTACGGTGGAAAGGAAAGCAACACTCCTGAGCTCACTATTTCCGGCTTGGTGAAGGCCGGTTATTACGCCAATGATGCGTGGAAGCTGCCCATTCTTGTATCAGGCGCATTGAGTGAGGATTCGGTCATCCGTGTGGGCGTGCGTGAAGGCATAAAGCCCGGTTACGGCAAATCACTGGCCATCGCCGAACCGGCAAGCGGCGTGACGCTCAGCGCCGAGAACTTCAAGGCGGACGCCGCCGACAGCGTGACCAGCCTGGGCAAGGACGGCAAGGTCTATCTCTCCCTCTGCGAACATGAAATGGACGATACCGGCTACACCTGCAAAAAGTGCCATACGCAGTTCGATGCACGTATAGGCGAGAGCGCCTATTATCAGACGCTTGCAGAGGCGTTTCAGAATGC
Source organism: Clostridium sp. AM25-23AC (assembly GCF_003435125.1). Taxonomy (NCBI): domain Bacteria; kingdom Bacillati; phylum Bacillota; class Clostridia; order Eubacteriales; family Clostridiaceae; genus Clostridium; species Clostridium sp. AM25-23AC. Next base: position 269,287 of record NZ_QWGI01000001.1, read on the forward strand.
GTGGGGTGGCAGCACGATAACACTGATGCGGGATGTGAACCTTAATAAAAGTTGCTCCGCCTCCGATATTATAACGCTGGATCTGCATGGAAAGACGATCACCAGCGGGGATAAGTTCTTCAATGTCAACAACAAACTGACAGTCAAGGATTCCAGCGAGGGCGGCGGAACGCAGGCGCTCAATGTCAAGTTCCGCGTTTCCTCCAACGGAACGCTGGCGGTCGACAACTCCTACACCAGCGAGATTTCGCGCGTGGAGCTGCAGGCCGGCGGCGCGCTGGAAGCTTACACCGGTACGATTCAGGAACTGCTCCTGGGAAATGGTAATGGAACCGGTTATAGCGTGAAGCTGTGGAAGGGCAACACAAGTGCCTGCATCATCGGCAAGATCACGGACAGCACGACGAGCAAGGGCCTCACCGTTAAAGACCTGCTGAAAACCAACCATGCAAAGTGTGAATTGTACGGCGAAAAGGACGGTGCATGGAGCATCGTTCCCAAGACGAAAAAAATCTCCGAACTGACCGGCTATACAGCGTACAAGGTGCAGTTCGCAGAGTGCGTCCATCAGTGTGACAATGATACGGTAGAAAAGCCTGTGTGCTCCAAATGCGGCAAGGTGCTGGTCGTTAAGATAACAGCCACTGCTTCCGATGACAAAATAAAAACGGCCTGGTTCCCGGTGGACAGCGCCATCGAAAACGGGGACGGCTATGTAGAGGCCATCCAGACCTTGAACGGCTGGAGCGCCGAAGGGTACACTGATGCGACCCTGATGCCGCTCTGTGATGCACACAATGGCACCGGCGGTATCGGCATTGCTAATGTCACCCTGACCGGAAAGCTTGCTGTGGACGGCGGAAAGCATCGCATCCATTCGACGACCATCGCCTCCGGTGCAGATGTGACCTTCAAAACCGGTCAATTCTATCATATCACCGTCAACGGCAAGGCGTCTTTCGTGGGCGGCACCTACCTGGGCAGCGTGACTGCTTCCTCCGGCGCAGAGGCGGTCTTCAGCGGCGGTGCGTATCAATACCTGTATGTCAAGGACGGCGGTACGGCAGTGGTGAAGAACTCAGCTGAGTTTGGTGAAGATGTTGAGGTGACTAAAGGTACGCTGACTGTGGAAGGCGGCAGCTTTAAAGCTGCGGTTGTCGTCGAGGGCGACGGAACAATGAATGTGAACGGCGGCAGCTTTACCGGAACCGGGATTGATAAAGTGAAATATGACAACGGTGCGAATGGGACGGTCTCCGGCGGCTCCTTTGCCGAACTTTACTTATATGGGAGCGGCACAGCTTGGCTTGCCGGAGGCAGCTTCACTAAGCTGAGCACAGCCTCTTCCGACGTGCTCAGCAGCTTGCTGGCGGACGGTGCGGCTTACTACGATCAGAGCGGTAACGCCATATCGAACAGCGGAGTTTCAGAACTTAACAATGTGACTGTGAAGACCCATACCCACACTGTGGATGAGCAAACCGGCATTTGCAGTGTCTGCCAGAAGCAGATGGCGGCCTCCCTGACTGCCGGCAATGAAACAAGCTGGTATTTGACCCTTGACGCGGCCATCGAGGCGGCCAATGAGGGAACCGGTGAAAAGACGCTCAAGCTGTATCAGGATGTTAGGACAAATGTTCCGTCCTATGAATTGACCCATGGGCCGGTAGCGCTTGATGTGAATGGCAAAACGGCCTCTGGTATGATAATCACTGTAAAAGACATCCAGCTGACGGTCACCGGCACAGGTACGATCTGGGGTGTGACGGCCAGTGGCAGCAGCGCTGTGGTGAAAAATTCCACGGTCAAGATTAACTATATCACTGCCGAGAACGGCGGCAGACTGGAGCTGGGCGGCGGCTCATACATGGGTCTGACCGTAAAAAACGATGGCAGCAGCGCCAGTCTGAGCGGCGGCACATATAAAAAGATTGAATGGGGTAAATTTTATGTTCCGGCGAATGAATATCTGGCGGATGGATATGGCTATAAAACAAGCGACGGCACATGGGAGGATGGCACTGCCAGCGTAGACAATGTAACTGTCACGCCAGCGCCCATCAAAAGCACAAAGGTCTATCCGAACAGAGAGACGGGCTACTCCGGCAGTACCTTCGACGCAAAGGACAGCACCTCTGTGACGCTGACAGTGTCGGTCACATCCGAGGAGAGTGCAGGCCTGACCTATATCTGGTGCAGATCCATCAATGATGAGTGGCGTTGGCTTACGAATTCTTCTATTACGCAAGACTTGACTGAGAAATATACCGGTGCCGACAGCAAGACGCTCTCCATTACCGAATTGCCCGCAGGCCAGACATTTTCGTATAAAGTCCAGATTGCAACGGGCGACGGCTATAAGTGCTACAGCGAGCCGTTCACCGTGACCCGGCATCAGCATAGCTGGACGTACACGGCAAGCGGCGCGACCATCACTGCGAAGTGTAAGGAAGATGGCTGCTATCTGGCCGATAAGCTCGGCGGGACCTTCACGATTTCCGCGCCCGCTGCGAATACGCTGACCTATGACGGCAACGCCAAGGAAGCGACAGCAAAGCTTGACGCGGCCAGCGGCGTTACCAGTCTGCCCACCGTGGGCGACATCACCTACGCGCAGAATGGCGCGGCGCTGTCCTCCGCACCCGTCAACGCGGGCGAGTACACCGCCAGCATCACGGTGGGCGAGGGTGAAAATGCTGCCACCGCCAGCGTGAAGTATACCATTGCCCAGGCCGAGCTGACCATCGACAGTGTGACAGTTGCGTCCAAGACTTACAACGGCAGTGCTGACGCTGAGATCACTAATGTGACCTTCACTGGCTTGAAAAATAGCGAAGCGTTGACCAAAGGTACGGACTATGAGGTCAGCGGGACGTTCAACAGCGCCAATGTCAACGAGGCGAACAAAGTCACTGGTACTGTTACGCTGAAGGACACTTCCAAAGTGAAGAACTATAAGTTGCCCATTACGACCTATGACGTATCAGCAACCATCGCGCAGGCTGCCACTCCCGCAGCTCCCACCGGTCTGACCGGCGTGAAGGATCAGCTGCTCTCCACCGTGTCCTTGGCCGCTCACCCCGGCTGGAGCTGGGCGGACGGTGCTGTCTCAATGAGCACCGCTGGTTCTCAGAACTTCAATGCGAACTATCACGATAGCAACGGCAACTATGCCAATGGCACCAATGTGGCTGTGAACGTTAATGTGGTGAACAAGGCTGACACCGGCGTGACCATCACCGGCCTGCCCGGAACCGTAAGCTACGGTCAGAAGTTCACCCTGGCGGCATCGCAGACCGGTGACACGACCGGCGCGAACAAAAAGTGGACTTGGGATTACGACCGAGGATACTTCAAGCTGGTAGGACCCAATGCAAATACCGAAACAATCACGCTTCAGGCTATCAAGGCCGGTACGCCCACCAAGGGTATCACCGCGACCTACGAGAGCGGCACCCATAAGGGCAGCGCGACCGTGAACGCCGTCGTGGAGAAAAAGGAAGTCACCGTCACCGCCGGCAGCTACAAGGTGAGCAAGACCTATGACGGCACGACCAACGCAGGCACCGCCACCGGCGAATTGAACGTCACCGGCATCCTCTCCGCCGACAGCGGCGTGACGGTCAAGGTTACGCCCGTTGCCTACACCAGCGCCAATGTGGGCGGCCAGACCAGCATGAATGTCAGCATTGCGCTGGACGGCACCGGAAAGGATAACTACAAGATCAAGAACGGTGCAACTACTGTTTCTGTTCCCTGTGAGGTCACCAAGGCAATGCTGACCGTGGAAGGGACCGGCACTGCTTCCGGTACTTACGGAGACAAGCTGAGCGGGCTCACCGTCTCCGGCCTGACCGCGAAGCGGAACGGCACGGTGGTACCGGGTACATGGCGTCTCACCGGCGACACGGTCCCCAACGTGGGCGACAAGGGAACATACACCGCGACCTTTACCCCAGAAAGCGGTGCGGACAACTATGAGGCGCTGACGAAGGATGGGGTCACACTGAATATCACCAAGGCAACTTACGGCAACATGTCCGTCTCCGGCTCCGCCAAGTACGGCACGACCGGTTCCGTGGATCTGATCCGCTATCTGGCCGCGGGCGGCAGTTTTGGAACAATCACCACAGCAGATAGCGAAAAAGTCCTCAGCGGCGATCCCGTCATGGAGGGCAACTCCCTGAAGTTCACCTTTGTGAACGACGCGAGCAAGGCCAATAAAATGGCCACCATCACAGTTCCTGTAACCGGCGCGACCAACTATGAGAGCTATACAATCATCGTAACGGTTACCGTGAACGACAAGACTACCCCTGTGGTCACCGCTCCTACGGCCAAGACCAGACTGGTCTACAACGGCGCAGATCAGGTGCTGATTGATGCTGGCTCTGCCACTGGTGGTACCTTGCAGTACAGCCTGGCCTCTGGCAGCGGCTACAGCACGGAGCTTCCCAAGGTCAAGAACGCCGGTACTTACACTGTGTACTACAAGGTCATCGGCAACGATGGCTATGCGGATGTACCGGAGAACAGCGTCAGCGTCTCCGTCGCAAAGCGCGCGATCAGCGTCAAGGCAGACAACAAGAGCATGACCGCGAACGGAACACTCCCCACCTTCACCGTGACCTACGGCAACTTTGCCTCCGGTGACAGCGAAGCTACTGTGATCGAAACGAAAGCAACTGCTTTCTGCACGGCGGACGGCACAAGCACCGGCTCTTTCCCCATCACTGTGAGTGGGACGACTGCACTGAAATCCGGCATGGATACCAATTATGAAGTCGGAACACCTGAAAGCGGTACCCTGACCGTCAACCCTCGCTCCTCCAGTGGTGGCGGCGGCTCCAGCAGCTCCGGCGGCGGTTCTTCCTCCGGTGGTTCGGGCAGCAGTGGAGGTTCCTCCTCCGGCGATTCTGACGATTCCGACAACAATGATAACACCAACCAGCCGGAGGACAAGCCTCAAGCCCCTGTCACCGGTGAAACCAAACCCATACAGCCGGATAAAAACGGCAATGCGGCAGTGGACAACAGCTCTGTCCAGTCCGCCATCGACAAGGCCAAACAGGATGCGAAAAAGAACGGCACCACAGAGAACGGGATTGCCGTTACCGTTCCCATCACCTCGGCGGCAGGCCAGACCTCTTTTAACGTGACCATCAAGGCACAGACATTGGATCTGATGGTTAAAGAAAACGTCCGGCAGTTTACCGTTGCAACAGATCATCTGGTTTCGGTTAATATCGGGCTGGACACTCTGAAGCAGCTGGATAGCGTCTCCGCTGGTGGGGACATCATTCTCCGGGCAGATAAGGTGGATGCCCTGCGCTCCACCGAGGCCAAAGCCGCTATCGGCACAAGACCGGCCTACGATCTGTCGCTGGTGTATCTCTCCGGCGGCAAAGAAACACCGATTGCCAACTTAAATGGTCACACTATATCGGTGCGTTTGCCCTACACACCGGCAAAGGGTGAGCAGACAGGTAATCTCTATGCAGTCTATGTGGACGACGCGGGAAAGGTGGAATGGATCACCAAATCCAGCTACGATGCCAGCCAGAAAGCGGTTGTCTTTGAAACCGGTCATTTCAGCATCTACGGCATCGGCTACAAGAACCCTGCCCCGGCTTTCACCGACATTACCGGCCATTGGGCTGCGGACAACATCCTCTTTGTTGCCAGCCGAGGACTGCTCTCCGGCACAAGTGACACTACCTTTAGTCCGGGCATCGGCATGACCAGAGGAATGTTCGTCACCGCCCTGGGGCGGCTGGCAGGCATCAACCCGGACAGCTACAAGACCGGGAAATTCACCGATGTGAAAGCCGACGCTTACTATGCGCCTTATGTCAACTGGGCGGCGCAGACCGGCATTGTGGAGGGCGTTACTGCCATCACCTTTGCGCCGGATACCAACATCAACCGGGAACAGATGGCAGTCATCATGGCAAATTACGCCAAAAAGCTGGGCTGCGACCTTCCGAAAACCCTCCAGGCTGTGACTTTTGCGGACAACGCACAGATCAGTAGCTGGGCGAAGGATGCGGTTAAGGTCATGCAGCAGGCGGGCATCCTGGCCGGGAAGAATGGAAATAAGTTTGACCCCAAGGGAACCGCTACCCGCGCCGAGGTTGCCACCGTACTGCGGCGGTTTGTGGAGATCGTCATTGACTCGCAGACCGCAAACGGCTGGCAGCAGAATGACAGCGGCCAGTGGAGCTATTACAGAAATGGGAAGCCAGTGAAGGGCTGGCTCTCCGACGACCAGAAGTGGTACTGGCTGGTCAAGGCTACCGGAATGATGTTTGCCGGCGGCTGGAAGCAGATTGACGGAAAGTGGTACTACTTCTACCCAGACGGGACGATGGCGGTGAATACCACCATTGACGGATATACCATCGGCTCGGATGGCGCAAGAAAGTAATCTACAATAAAAAACAATTTGCCCGTATATCAGCGGACAAAGATAAACGCGGTCGGGTATCAAGAAACCCCACCGCGTTTATTTTTTCTCTTGTTTTTCTCTGGTGTCCAGCATTTTATCATAAAATCGGCAGAATCCCCCCCATCCCTCTTAGGTGGCGGGATGAATACCGCTATAATGATACATAGACAGATGTAAAATGGTAAGCAATTACAATTCTTTCCATTCCCTTTTGTGAAATCATGTGCTATAATTGATGCAGAACGTATGTTCTGTTTCGATTAGGAAAGGAGGACCTGTTTTGTATTTGACCGTATGCCAGCAGCTAAAGCATCTGTCCAAAGATGAATTCCTCATTCTACGGGAATTATGCCGCACAGCAAAAAACCTGACCAACCAGGCCATCTACCAGATACGGCAGCATTACTTTGAACATAGCCAGTATCTCCCATATGAGAAAAACTACGCCATCTTAAAGACTTCCGAAAACTATCGGCTGCTGAATTCCAACATGGCCCAACAGATCCTTAAGGAAGTGGACGAAGCTTTTAAGTCTTTCTTCAGCCTGTTGAAACTGGCAAAGCAGGGGAAGTATCCATTTTCATCCTTTTCTCTGACATAGCGGATTGAGCTGCCAAACGAGAAAACAATTTGTTGTCTTTTTTAGACACTCTCCGTCACCTCACACAATATTATTTTACGATTTGCCAATATTATGTGAAATGATTGCAGAGTAGCTTTTTTATAGCTACTATCCGTTCCTTATTTTGGCATAAAGAGGGAGCTGATGCTATACAAAGAAAATAGCCTGCCTGCTTTCGGCAGGCGTTCTTAAGTGGAGAGGTTTCTCTCCGTTGTAGAACGGTATACGGAAATTTCTGAATTGACTCCATGTATCTTGCATGAGTTTGTCGAGAAGATCGTTGTCCATGCTGCCAGCGATCCGAAGGGCAAGAACCGCACCCAGGAAATTGACATCTACTATAAGGAATCGGAGCCCTGGAAGTATCCAAAGTCACTTCATCAAGGCGAGAATGAGACGTCGCAGAACGTCCGGGGGACGTTCGCCTGCGACGA
>NZ_QWGI01000010.1:0-2903 GCF_003435125.1 Clostridium sp. AM25-23AC
TTTTAGCCACAAGTGTTACAAAAAAGCTTGACCACAACAAATCTTGCGTTTACAACGAATATTTAACTCCTAATACCAAACATTCTGCTGCCTGCAAGATCCCTTTACATTTTATACAATTCTTACCTTTCCAGTACTTCTGCCATGCATGTTTTTTTATTGCATACGACTCCATAATACAGGATTCTTTTCATCCCTTCCTGTCGAAACTCATATCCATAGTCTTTATCCTGTATCTGCTTTAACGCTTTTTGAACCATTTCTTTCTCATGGCCTGCTTCCGCATATTTCACTTCAATAACAATTCCTGTGCCAGAATTTGAGATCCGGATCGTAATATCACTGAATCCGTCCCCTGACTCCCGGTTGGATCTGACGATCCAGTCACTCTTATAACTCAGAATTCCAAGCAGGATTCCCTGATAAAAGTTTTCTTTCCGCGAGTGCTGTACAAAAGTGTCTCTGATACTGATCGTCTGTCTCATATATTCTGTAAATAGAGCTTCTACCTGTTCTGCATTTCCCGCTTCCAATGCGCTGCAGAATGAATCGGCCATCGTTCCATCGTTCTTTACATTTTTCTGGAACATTTGCAAAATATGTTCTGTGATGATGTTGCGGATCTCCTGATTTGGAATTGCCAGATCATATCGGTTTCCAACCGGTTCCCCTCTCTGCGTTAAATACCCTGTCATAAACAAAGTACTCCAGAGATTGTCCATAGATGAATACAATTCCTTATAGGTAAGTTCCTGATTAATATTTTTTTGAACCGAACCACCATTGACAAGAAGTTCCAGTTCTTCTTTCGTTACTCCCGTCTGATCTTCCAGTCCATCAATAAAGTGGTAGATCATTTCATTTCCGCTTGTATTCAGCCAATAATTCTGAGGCGGAAGATATGGATCTTCAATATGGTCACTGCAATAATTGATCACATCCCACGGACAATAAACATCCGCTTTTCCGAATCGGTATCCATCATACCAGTTCTTTACTGTTTCATAATCCGAATCCAATTCGTAATAGTGAAGCATATCTCTCACTTCATCGTCTGTAAAACCGAAATATTCATCAAATGCAACTTTTGTGATTGGAAATATCTTAAAATTATTAAGTCCTGTAAATATACTCTCCTTGGCGACACGCAGACACCCAGTCAGGACCGCAAATTTCAAACTATCATTTGTTTTCAGAACATTCTCAAATAAGTTCCGAATCAGCAATGCCATCTCGTCATAATATCCATTCTCATTTGCCTTTGCCAACGGAACATCATACTCATCAATAAGGACAATGACTTTTCTGCCATAGCTTCGTTCGAGCAATTCCGAAAGTTCCTTTAAACTGTATACAAGTGTATCCTGCGTCATACCGCGGTCCATTAATTCTTCAAACAGCTTTTTGTCGACATCACTGAGTTTCTGGCTATCCAGGGAAATAAATGCCCGCCTCGTCTCTGCATTCATGATTTTTACAAGGCTGCTGCAGGCACCTGAAAAATCACTGGCATTTACACCTTTCAGGCTGATGGAGATCACAGGAAACTGACCCATATATTTTTCACATAGTGCTGACTTCTGCGAAATATACAATCCCCGGAAAAGTTCAGGGTCCGCCCCAATTTCAAAGAAGCTGCGGAGCATACTCATATTCAGTGACTTTCCGAAACGCCGCGGGCGTGTAAATAGGTTAGCCTTTCCCCACTGGCTCAAAAGCTGTTCGATCAATTTTGTTTTATCTACATAATAGAAATTATCTCTTCTTATTTCTTCGAAATTTTCGATTCCTACCGGAAGTTTCAAAAGCTCTGTCATATGTATCTCCTCCTTTCCCTGTGCTGTTTTCTTCATTTTACCATCTGGCATTTGCACATGCAAGTTGAATCATTTCACTCCACTCGTATTCTGCCGGAATTTCCTGTTACAAAAAAGCACTCTCAGTACAGGCCGATTACGGTCTGTTCCAAGAGTGTCTCTGATGCATATTCCATATTTTATTTTATACGATCTTACTTCCGTTCGCCGTCATCTTGAATTTCGCTCCGAGCATTTCACACGCACGGCGGCACATGAGCATGCGCTGTAAGAAGATCTCGAAGTACTCCAGCATGGAGCAGATGTTTTCGTCAATCTTCAGGTTCAGGGTGATCACTTTCTTTTCCTCATTTACCTTTAATTTTGCCTCTGTAACCGCATAGTTTACGCGGTCGTGGATATCAAAGGATGCCATCTCCTTCTGGCGGACGCGGTTTCTGCGTACATCCGTCTTGTCGGCGATGATAAGCGCCGCGGAGATCGGATCTACGGCTCCGCCCGTTGACTCATCATGGTTTCCGATCGCGGAGACGATGATCGCGCGGTCTGTGATCGGAAGATCCGTCTTTTCCAGGATCTGGGATGCCAGAAGGGCACCATACTCCGCATGGGCATGCCGGTTGATCGCATTTCCCATATCATGCATGAAACCGGCGATCTTCACCAGCTCGATATCGTGATCTGAGTAACCGAATTTCTTTAAGATCATTGCTGCCCGCTCCGCAACCATCGCGCAGTGCGCGTCCGAATGATCTGTAAATCCCATAGTCCCCAGATTGTCGTTTCCTTTTTTCAGGTAAGCTAAAACTTCCTCGTTTTTCTTGATTTCCTTATATGTCATATTCTTTTTCCTCTGCCGCAGTCGACCCAGCTCGTGACTGCTCTTTCTTTTTTCTCTCATTTTCACTTCTATATCATATAGCAGAAAAAAGAAACGAACAATCACGCTCCGGTAAAAGAATGTAAAATCTGTGTAAAGTGTTGCTGTACACGAGTAGGAATTTTCTAAACTGAAAATCCCGTACAATACAGTGGTGATAGTGGATTTTGCCGATTTGGAATGCGAAGCATCGGCAAAATCAGTTA